>DASRJF010000257.1:0-20459 GCA_035649615.1 Planctomycetota bacterium
CCGAGATCGACCACCGACGACGAGAGGCTCATCGTGACCGCGCCCCGGAATTCGTCCGGACCCGCTTCGCCGCGCTCGCCGGCCCGCTCGAGGTGGGCGCGGAGCCGCTCGCGGTCCTCGTGGAAGACGTCGGCGAGCGTCACATCGGAGGCCGACGCGTCGAGCAGCCGCAGGGCCGCCTCGTTGGCTTTCAGGATGACGCCGCCGGGCAGCGCCGCCAGCACGACCGCCTCCTGCGTGCGGTCGAAGAGCCGCCGGAACATCGCCTCGGCCTCCCGCGCGCCGCGCTCCGCCGTCTTTCGGCCCGAGACGTCGACGAGCACCCCCTGGATGAACCGGGGGCGGCCCGCGTCGTCGAGCACGCACGACGCCTCGTGGACGACCCACGTCTCGCGGCCCGACCGCGACAGGAGCCGGTACTCCGCCTTCAACGCCCCGCCCCGCTCTCGGAAGCGGGACATCTCGGCGAGCACCCGGTCGCGGTCCGCCGGGTGCACCTGCTTCGCCCACCGGCCGGGCTCGGCCAGCCACTCCTGCGGCGTAAACTCGAGCATCCCCTGGACCTGCGGGCTGATGTACACGGTCTCGCCGGACTTGAGCGACTCGATGTACGTGACGGCCGGGACCTGCTCGACGTGAGCGCGGAACCGGGCCTCGGCGTCGCGCGCCTCGCGGGCCCGCTCCTCCACGAGGGCCTCGTATTCCTCGTTGAGCTCGCGGACGCGCCCGTACGCGTCCTGGAAGCCGCGGTGGGCCATGTCGTAGGGGGCGAGGCACTCCGCCAGGAAATCCATCGCGCGCCGCACGGCCTTCGGCCGGGACGTCGCCGCGGTCCGGCGGAGGAGCGGGTCGAGCGCCTGCTGGTGGATGAGGATGACCGCCACGAGCCCCGCGCCTTCGTTCACCGCCCGCCGGCCCAGGTCGTACGCCCGCTTCAGCCCTTCCTCGCCGCCCCCGGTCAGGTACTCCTTCAGCGCCGACCCGTACTGCAGCTCCAGGGAGTCGGCCCGGATCATGTGCCGCCTCCGGCGTACTCCGCGACCAGGACGAGGGCGTCGTCCGTGCCCTTCGAAAACGCGCGCAGGAGCGTCTCGGCGAGGCGCGGCGGCGTCTCCTTCTCCGGGATGGACTCGATGAATTCCTCCCGGAGGCCGTCCGTCGCGAAGACGAGGCGGTCGCCGGGCGCGAGCGGGATCGGCCCGTCCGCGGCGATGCGGGGGAACTTGTAGCCCAGGACCCCGCCCGCCTGGATGATCGAGACGCGGGGCCGGCCCGCGCGCAGCAGGAGCCCCTCGATGTTGCCGATCGAGATCCACGTCAGGGTCGACGCGCGCAGGTCGACCGAGGCGAGGCCCGCGACGACGCCGCGCGTCTTCACGAGCATGTCGTGGCACCGCCGCGCGAGCGGGACCACCGGCGTGCCGGCGTAGTGTTCGAGCGTGGTCGCCGCCACCTTGGCCGCGAACGCCGCCTCGGGCCCGTGGCCCAGCGCGTCCACGACCCCGACCAGGAGTCCGCCTTCGAACGGGACGACGACGGAGGCGTCTCCGGACACGGATTCCCCCTGGAGCGCCTGCGAGGCCACCGCCCAGTGCAGCCGGGGATGACGGCCGGAGGTTTGGACCACCCCGTTCATCGAAGCCATTTCCGGATCGTTACCGCGGTGCCCTTCCCCGGGTCGGACACGATTTCGAAATCGTCCATGAGCCGCCGGGTGCCGGGGAGCCCGAGGCCGAGACTGCGGCTGGTGGAATAACCGTCTTTCAGGGCGAGGCTGATGTCCGGGATGCCCGGCCCCTTGTCGCGCGCCACGATCTGGATGCCGGCCCGCCCGTTGTCGCGGGCCCGGCACGGGGCCAGCTGGATCTCGCCTTCCTTCGCGTACTCGACGATGTTGCGCGAGAGCTCGGAGATGGCGGTGGCGATGCAGATCTGGTCGGTTGCGGAAAATCCCAACTTCGCGGCCATCGCGCGACCGCTCTGCCTGGCCGCGACGATGTCCTGGTCCGACACGATCGGGATCAAGACGCCCTCAAGCATGCGACTCGTCCGCCCTCGAGAGTCGGTTCAGGAAGGAAAGCGCTTCCTCCAGGTCCAGGGCCGTCCAGACATCGGTCAGGCTCAGGCCGAGCTGGACCATCGCGAACGCCACCTCGGGCTGGATGCCGACGATCACCGTCTCCGCGCCGCGCATCTTCAGGATCTGGCCGACGCTGCGGAGCGTGCGCACGGCGAACGAGTCCATGACGTCGAGCACCGTGACGTCGATGATCACGCCCTTGGACCGGTACTTGCCCACGCGCTGGGCGAGATCGTCCCGCAGGCGGAGGAGGTCCGCGTCGCTCAGCGCGGCCTGGATGCTCGCGATGAGGTAATCGCCCTGCTTCAGGATCGGGACTTCCATGGAGCGTCCTTACTTGACCGCGGATTCCAAGGAGATCTTGGGTTCCGCGACTTGGGTCACCTTGTAGCCCAGGAGCCGTTCCGCTTCCTCGATGCCTCCCTGCAGGTCGCCGACCGTCTTCATCTTGGCCAGGTCGACGCCGATCGTGACGAGGGTCTGGGCGATTTCCGAGGAGAGGCCGGTGACGATGACGGTCGCGCCCAGGAGGCGCGACGCCTCGACCGTCTGCACGAGGTGGTTCGCGACCTTGGAGTCGACGGACGGCACGCCCGTGATGTCGATGACGACGACCTTGGCGCGGTTGGACCGGATGCCGCGCAGGAGCTGCTCGGTGAGCTGGCGGGCGCGCTGGGCGTCGACCACGCCGATGATCGGGAGAATCAGGAGCCGTTCGCGCACCTGGAGCACGGGCGTGGACAGCTCGCGGATGGCTTCCTGCTGCTGGCGGATGATGCGTTCGCGCTCCTGGACGAAGCCGACGGCCACCGTGTTCGCGATGCGGTTGGCGGCCGGTTCGTACGCGTCGAGCACGCGGTTCAGGAGGGCGAAGTCCTGCTTGTACTTGCCGAACAGGGAGCGCGCCAGGACGTCGCGGAGCAGGAGGACGATGCCGACGACTTCGTGCGTTTCGACGCCTCGCGGGATGATGCGTTCCGACAGGTTGCGGGCGTACGCCTGCAGGGCGTCCACGCTTCCCGTTTCGAGCACCTCGACGTAGTTGTCGTACACGGAGGTCGCCTCGGCGAAGATCTCCTCCTTCGTCATCGCGGTCAGGAGTTTCGCCTCGGTGATGCGCCGCGCCCAGTGTTCGCGCAGTTCCGTGCGGTTCGCCCGGAGGTGGGCGACGAGTTCGCGGAGCAGGGCCGCCGTGTCGTCGCTGCGCCGTCCCGTCCCCGGAACCGTCGCCGTTGTCGCCGCCGCTGCTGCTGTCCGGTCCTTCGCCATCGCTCGGCCCTCCCCTTTCTTCGGTCCGTTATCCCGGTGACCCATCAATAATGCCCCGATAGGTCCGGAACGGGAAGCGCAAAGACGAAGACCCCGCCCCGATCCGGTGCCTGTTCTCAAGCAAACGACCGGCCCCGACCGCCGCCCAGCGGGGGCCGCCGGCCCTATCACTATTGAGAATTTTGATGATTTCACTCTCATTTTTGAGAAGTCGGGGTATGCTTACCCCCGATGAGCCGCTCCCTGCTGATCGTCCAGGACGACCCCGCGGTGGCCGAGGCGCTCTCGATCTTCCTCGAGGGGCGCGGGCTCGAGTGCGCCACGGCCCGGGACGGCCCCTCCGCCCTTCGGCTGCTCGCGCATGCCCGGTTCGATCTCGTCCTCTGCGGGACCGATTCCGACTTTCTCCGCCGCGTCTCCACCGGCTTCCCGGGCATCGCCGTCGTGACCTTGAGGCCGGAGGACGGAGTCGCGGCGCCCGAGGACGTGCTGAAGCGGATCCGGACGGTCCTGCCCTCGGACGCCGGGCCCGACGCGACGGATTCCTTCCCCCGGGTGTCCGACGCCGAGCCCCTGATCGGGCGGAGCGCCGCGATGAAGTCGGTGATCGACATGGTGGCCAAGCTCTCCAAGTCGACGGGCACGGTCCTCATCTCGGGCGAGAGCGGCACCGGGAAGGAGGTCGTGGCGCGGACGCTCCACCTGATGTGCGGGGCGACGCGCGACCAGCGGTTCGTCCCCATCAACTGCGCGGCCATCCCGCCGACCTTGATGGAGAGCGAGCTCTTCGGCCACGCGCGGGGCGCCTTCACGGGGGCGACCGCGGAAAAGCGGGGCCTGATGGAGACCGCGGAGCGGGGGACGCTCTTCCTCGACGAGATCGGGGAGATGGACCTCGGCCTGCAGGCGAAGCTCCTCCGCGCCATCGACCGGAAGGAGATCGTGCGCGTGGGGAGCGTCAACCCGATCCGCCTCGAGGCGCGGATCGTGGGCGCCACGAACCTGGATCTCCGCGACCGGATCGCGCGGAAGCTCTTCCGCGAGGACCTCTACTACCGGATCGGCGTCGTGGAGATCAAGATCCCTCCCCTGCGCGAGCGGCCGGAAGACATCCCCGACCTCGCGGCGCACTTCATCGCGCGGCTCAACCGCGAGCTGAAGCGGACCTGCCGCGGGGTGGAGCCGGACGCGATGGCCGCGCTGAAGGGCCACGAGTGGCGCGGCAACGTGCGGGAGCTGCAGAACGTGATCGAGCGGGCGATGATCCTGCGGGACGGGAAGATGATCGCCGGGGAGGACCTTCCGGCGACCATCGCCCGGGCCCCCCGTCGCCCCGCCCGCCGCCTGCGCGAGGCCCTGCGCCACTACGAGCGCGAGCACATCCGGATGGTGCTCGAGGAATCCGGCCGGAACCGGGAGAAGGCGGCGCGCCAGCTCGGCATCGGCGTGTCGTCGCTCTATCGCAAGATGCGGTCGCTGGATCTCGCCACGGAAGAATCCTCACATTCCAAGGATCGACAGTAACCCCCGCGGACAGACATCGTTGAGTTAAGCAGTTAACAATCTGCGGGCGCCGTGACGACCCGCACGCCGGCCGTGGGGGCCGCGGGATCAAGCGGAGGTGCGCGGACGGGGGCAGGCGCAGCACCAAGCAATCGGAGGATGCCCCATGGATCCCGCGAACTCCGAAGCCTCACTCCTCGTCTCCCCTCCCTTGCACGCGCCGCCGGTCCTGTCTCGCGATTCAACGTGGGGGTGGTGATATGTCCGGCTGGGGAAATCGCTGGTCGGACGTGCCCACGCGGGTCCGCATGCGGGACCTCATCATGGTCTGCGTGGCGGGGGACACGGAGTCCCTCGAGGCGCTCCGTCATGTGACGCGCGCCCTCCCCTGCCGGGTCTTGATGACCCGCCTGGCCTCCGAAGCCCTCCTGTGGGTCGGATGGTCCCGGGTGTGTTTCGTGCTGGCGGACCAGTGGCTCCAGGACATGTCGGGCATGCAGTTGCTCACCGAAGTGGCGCGGACCTCTCCTACGACGGCCCGTTTCCTGCTCGCGGCGTCTCCCGATTCACGCGACCAGGTCTCCAACGACGGCGCGACGGTTCACGGGGTGATCGGCAAGCCGTGGGAGGCCGCGGCGCTCAAACGCACCCTGCTCGCGATCTTGAGGTGGCAGGAGGAACGAAGTGTCGAGTTGTATTCCAAGCCGGTGCCGGTCGAACGCCGGCGCCACCGCGGTCCGAGACCCAACATCGACGACGCGTCGAGGCCCAGCCTGGCCTGATCGGCCGGGCCCGGGCCCCCGCCCCGCCACCCGCCCTTCCCCATCCCCCGCCCAGGTTCACATGTGCACCGATCCGGGCCGGGCCCGGCGTCCCCGCCCGGATTTGACTCCGAAAAATTTGGTTTTCGCGCCCTTCATGCATACAATATGTATGTGGCCCATTTGTCGTGGGCCAACGGGTAGTCCTTCAACCTGCTGCCCTCACCTGCGCCGGCCCCTTGAAACGATAAGGAGCGCCGCCATGACGAAGCCCCCGACCTCCCCCGCCCGCGTCCTCGCCGGTTCCCTCCTCCTCCTCGTGATGGCCGCGACCGGGTTCGCCCCCGCGGGCCGCGGCCTCGCCGCCTCCCCCCAGGCGTCCCCGCCGAAGTCCCTGATCTACGCCGGGTGGTACGGGAACACCATCCCCACCCCCAGCTACATCGCCTCCCACTTCGACTTCCTCGAGTCCCAGCCCTTCAACGGGATCGTCGTCTACCTCCGCAACGCCTCGATGACCACGAACGCCTCGATCGGCGTCATGACGAACACCCCGATGACCCATTCGGCCATCGCGTCGGTGCTCGACCCGATCCGCACCCTCCCGTTCTCGCAGCTCCAGGACAACTTCGGCTTCGTCATCGGCAACGATCCTCCCGACTTCTTCGACGACTGGTCCGTCCCGATCCAGAACTTCCGCAACCTCGCCCGCGCCCTCGGCGAGGCCGGCCTCAAGGGATTCGTCTTCGACAACGAGCAGTACTTCGCCCCGTGGGGGGACTATCCGACGGGCGTCACCTACGGCTACTCGCTCGCCCAGTACGAGACCCAGGCCCGGCTCCGCGGCAAACAGGTGATGGAGGCCATGGTGGCGGAGTTTCCCGACATCGAGATCATCACGCTCCACGGCCCCTACGTCTCCGAGCCCGATGCGCCGTGGCAGCTGGGCTTCCCCTCGTGGCAGAGCGGCAACGAACTGCTCGGGCCCTTCTTCGCGGGATTCCAGGAGGGCCGGGGCGACGGGGCGACCAACGTGGACGGCGGCGAGCTGTACGATTTGCGGAGCACCAGCGACTTCCAGGAAACCTACGATTGGCGCAAGTACTCCCTCCCCTCGAACACCGTCAATTGTTCGTTCATCCCCGCGGCGATCCGGCCCTCGTGGCCGGGGACCGTCTCCATCTCCTTCGGCGTCTACGACACGCCTTTCGGCGGGCAGGCCATGACTCCCTCGATCCTCGCGACGACCCTCACGAACGCGCTCGCGCGGTCGGATCGCTACGTCTGGTTCTACGCCGAGAGCTACACGTATCTCCTTCCCCCGTCCGGGGGCGGAGCGCCGCAGCAGTGGGTGGACGCCGTCCGCTCGGCCGTGCCCACGAATTCGGCGCCGCCGCCGGCCTCCCCTCCGGTGACCATCGTGCCGCCGGCCGTCGCGGCGTCGTCGTCCTCCTCGGAGGAAGAGAAGCGCTCCAATTGCGGACTCCTGGGCATCGAGGTCGTCCCGCTCTTCCTGATCCTCGCCGCGCGGCGCCGGAGGCGGCAGGAGTAGTCGCGACGAGGTTGATCCCGCGGGTTCAGAAAAACCGTGCGGCGGCCTCGGACACGAGACTCCGGACAAACTCAGGACGTTGGACTCAGGACTTTGGACTGGGATGCGCCACCCCGCCGCCGACCTCTCATAAGTGAGAGGATTTCGCGCCGCCCCGAGGGCTGATCAGGCTTCTACCGGCGACTCGGGGCCCCGCGGACCGTGGCCCCGTGTTTGCTAGCCGTCCTCCGTGAGATTCTGCCGGGGTTTAGCCTCCGGCGAAGGAGAGACGATGCCAGCAGAAACTGAGATCCTGGGGAACAACCGGCAGTTTCCGCCGACCGAGTGGGACCTGCTCCAGGTGGCCCCCAATCTCCAGTCGGTCGACATCCTCGCGCGGCGCTATTGGAAGCCGCTCTACTTCTACGTCCGCCGCCACCGGTTCGACGTCGAGACCAGCAAGGACATCGTCCAGGGATTCCTCGCGACCGTCATCTCGCGCCAGACGTTCTGGAAGGCGGATCCGAAACTGGGGAAGTTCCGGACCTTCGTCCTTTCCGCCCTGTCGAACTACATCAAGGACTGGTCGCGCAGCTCGTCCCGCCTCAAGCGGGGAGGAGGGCAGCGCGAACTCTCCCTCGACTTCGGGTCGGTGGAGGCCGAGTACTCGCCGCAAATCGCCTCGCACGAGGACACGCCCGAGAACGTCCTCAACCGGGCGTGGGCCCGCAGCCTGCTGGAACAATCCCTCGCGGACCTCCGGGGTTCGGCCCCTCACCTCGAGGCGTTCCGGCTCTATCTCGACGGCGAAAGCTACGAATCGATCGGGGCGAAGACGGGGCTCACCGAGACCGCCGCCAAGGTCGCGGTCCACCGGCTGCGCGGAAAGCTCCGGAAGATCGTGATCGACCGGATCGCCGAGACGGTGGACAACGCGGAGGACCTGAACGCCGAGCTGTCGGAGTTCGTGGACCTCTTGTCCTGAAATCGAAATCCAGGGGCGCCCTGCATCGGATTTCGGAGGGTGGACTCGGGTTGCGGCGCTCTGCAAAGACCGTCCGGATTGACCAGGGTGGTTGGTATCGACGGTTTCAATAGAGCCGGCTGACGGATCAAGGAGCCGAGGATGGACATCCGCGTTCCGGAAACCCCTTTCAAGGCCACGAACGAGTACGTCGTGCGGGAGCAGATCGGGGCGGGCGGGATGGGCACGGTCCACCGCGCCTTCGACGTCCAGCTCCGGCGGGACGTGGCCCTCAAGGTGCTGAACCGCCTCGACACCGACTCCCTCGAGCGGTTCGTGCGGGAGCGGGAAATCACCGCGGACCTGGACCACCCGGCGTTCGTCCGCATCCTGTCGATGGGGTATCTCAACTCCGACGCGGGCCGCCGTCCGTTCTACACGATGCCGCTCCTGCGCGGCGAAACCCTGGCGGACCTGATGCTGCGCCGGTCGCGCGCCGACGACGACGGCGTGCGGCTCCGGGAGGAATACACCCAGGTGCGGCTGGTCCAGCTCGTGCAGCAGCTCTGCCTCGCCCTCGAAAGCGCCCACGCCCGGGGGATCGTCCACCGGGACCTGAAACCCTCGAACATCATCCTGGGACCGTACGGCGAGGTGTACGTGGTCGATCTCGGCCTCGCGAAATACGTGCAAGACCCGGAGCCGAAGCCGGAGGCCGCGGACGCGGAAACCGAGGAGGACGAGGACATGACCGCGCGGTCGCCGGCGGGGACGCCCTTCTACTCGGCGCCGGAGCAGATTCTCGACCCGGCGTCGGTCGATGCGCGGACCGACGTCTTCGGCCTTGGGGCCATCCTCTATTTCGTGCTGACCGGCCATCATCCCCTCTATCGGGATCGAAATGCCCTGAAGCCGGCGCCCCCGGACTCCCAGGCGGTCCGGGCCGACGTCAACGGCGGGTCGGTGGGATTCATCGTGAAGCCGGCTCAATTCCCCCATTGGAGCGACACGGAGCAGGTTCCCTCGTCCTCGCGGTCGGAGGTCGTCATCCGGGCGCTCCACGGGGCTCTCATCCCGCCCGATGAGGTGGAGATCGCGGTCGGAGGGGAATCCGGGATGGACGCCATCGAGCCCGCGCTGGTGGCGGTTTGCGTGAAAGCGCTGGCCCGCGAGCCGGACGAGCGGTACGGCAGCTGCCGCGCCATGTGGCGGGAGCTCCAGCAGCACCTCGAAGGCCAGGCGGAGATGATCCTCAAGCGCGAGGCCGCGGACCTGACGCGGTCCGCCACGCGCCGCACGGTCCCGCAGGCGCTGCGGGACTTCGAACTGGCCGAGGGTCGCCTGCGCCAGAGGATCGTCCAGAAGGAGAACGTGGGACGGCTCGGCATCGAGGAGAAGCTCGACCTGTTCGACCTCCTCCTCGAGAAGGCGAAGATCTACGAGCGCCGCGGTGACAGCGAATCCATCATCCGGGGCGTGACGCGGACGGGGCCGATCCTCGAGACGGCCCTGGAGGTCTTGAACCGGCAGCACATCCAGATGCTCATCGCCCAGGGCTCGGCGCTGGCGGCCCAGCAGGACCGCGCGGAGGCGAAGACCATCCTCACCAAGGCCCTCGAACTTGCGAAGGCGCACCAGATGGAGGATCTGCTGGGCGCCGCGTGCGGGGCCTTCGGGACCGCGTGCGCCGGGTCCGACGACCCGAGGGAACTCGAGGCGGGCCGGGCGGCGCTCGCGGACTCGATCAAGTTCTCGGATCGCGCCGGCGACCTCGCGCAAGGCGTCCGGAGCCGGGTCGGCCTGGCGCGCCTCCAGGGTCGGACCGCGGGCGAACAGGACCGCGCGGAGTCCCGTCTCCAGGAGGCCCTCCGCCTCGCCGGCGAGGACCGGGTCCTCCTCGCCGAGGTCCGGACCGCGCTCGCCGAATTCCATCTCGGGCGTCGGGACTTCGACCAGGCCGCGGATCTTCTCTCTTCCGCGATGAAGCACGCGCACGAAGCGGACGCGCAGAACCTGGTTCGTGAGATTCACTTCCTTCTCGGGCAAGCTCGCCTCGCCCAGGGCGACGCCCCGGGAGGCGAGGTCCACTTCCGCCAGGCCCTCCACGTGCGGGGTCCCCGCCGGACCGCCATGGAGAAGCGGATCGAGGAGTTCCGGGCACAAAACGGAGCAAAGCCCATTCCCCCCGTCGGGGCGCGCAAGGCCCGGAAAACCGGGGCCAATCGCAGGTAACGTTCCTCCCGGACTGTCGAAAATAAGACTGGGAAGGCCGTTCGAGCAGTCTCCCGCCTTCCGGAGAGCACGGTTCCGGGAGACGTCAGGCAAGCATCTCCAACGGCCTCCCCGTTTCATGGTCCCGGGAGTCATTTCGATGCAGGCGATTCGTGACGGCGCGGCGACATCAGGTCCGGGAACCGACAGGCCCACCCCAGCGATGGGGGCGCGGGAAGGGACGGATTCCCTTGCCGACGCCCGGGAGCGGTTGCCTTATTCCAGCGCAGCCGCACCTCGAGCAGGAATCCGAGGCCTTGACAAGGTCCGGCGTCACGTGTCCTCATTTCGGCGCCTCGCTTCCCCGCCCCATCGCACCCCTGGACCGGCGGGACTTCGGGTCCTTCCCCCTGGAGAGACCCGGGCCCGCGGCGATGCGGGAGGAGTACGTTCGACCCACACAGCCCTGATCCGGTCCGAGCATCCGTGAGCATCGGCGGCCTCGATGATCTCGAGGCCGCCGCTCACGGGTGTTGAACCCATCCGCCGGACAATTTTCAGATTCCGCGTCACATTCCCTCGCACCGCGGCTCATAAGGGGCGGAATTCCAGAAAGGAGTCCGGTATGAAGACGGTCATCTGTACGGCGTTGGGGCTCGTCGTGGCGGCGGGTCTCAGCTATCCCCAGGACATGCCCGGGGCGAAGTCCTCGGGCGAGAAGAAGTGCGACACGGCCAAGGTGGAGAATCGCGCCTACTGCAAGGGGTGCGACGCGTTCCCCGCCGCGACGGACATCGAGAAGGGCGCCTGCAAGAAATGCAAGACGCAGGTTCAGCAGGTCTCGACGTGCGTCAAGGCGGCCTACCGGTGCCGCATGCACGGCGACAGTGAAGTCTTGCACTCCAAGCGTTGCTGCAAGCCCGAGGTGAAGGACTGCTGCAACGAGATCATCACGCTGGCCCGGGTCGAGTTCAAGTGCGAGGCCTGCAACCAGCGTGGCGCCACCGAGAAGGAAGTGCGCCACTTGAAGGAGGCGTGCGACGGCAAGGTCGCGCGGACCTGCGAAAAGTCGGGCACCTTCCCGCACGGCGGCGAAGAAGTCAAGGCGGAAGGGACGCCCAAGCCAGCGGACGCTCCCAAGTAAGCCCCAACGACGCCCCATCTGCCTGATGGCGGTCCCGGCCGCACGGCCGGGACCGCTTTTTTTTTGGCCGCGGTGTCTTCGGGGCTTCGTGTTGAGAAGAGGTCTTCATCGCGTCACATCCCTCCGGCCCGCGAATCAAAGGAGGAGATGAAAGGAGGTCGCCCATGTCGTGGACCAAGGCGATCGCGCTCCTGATGTGCATGGCGGTGTTGGCCGCCCCCGCACCCGTCTCCACCGGGCTCATCGCCGCGATGGATCCGGCCACGGAGTACGCCGTGCGCGAGGCGCAGGCCGGTGACCTGGAGTCGTTCACCGGCGGATGGCACGGCGTCGTCCTGACGCTGATCCTCGTGGGCGTCGTGGTCTGGATCTGTTACGAGATCTGGTACCACGAGGAGGCTCACCATGGCGGCGCTCAACCGGAGACGCCACCGGCTCCAAAGCCGTAACCGCCTACCCTGGAATACACGGACCGCGGCGGCAGGGAAACCTGCCGCCGCCCCGGTCCGTGTCGGGGAGGTGGCGAGTCCGGAGCGGTCCTCGATGTTCCACCGCTTCGGGCTCCGGCCGGACGTCCTCATCCCCCTCGTCCTGGCGACGGTGACCCTTCCCCTGGGCCTCCTCATGCCGGTCGTCCACTTTTCGTGGGCGCTGAAGACGGACACGACCTTCTCCGTGCTGACCGGCACGTTCGACCTCTTGAGCGGGGGCCACACGTTCATCGGATTGCTGATCCTGGTCTTCTCGATCATCTTCCCGTCGGCCAAGATCCTGGGGCTGTACGCCCTCTGGTTCGTCCCGCTGGCCGCGACGTCCGCCGGGAAATCGCTCCGGTGGCTTGAGTTCCTGGGCAAGTGGTCGATGCTCGACGTCTTCGTGGTCGGCATCCTCGTCGGGACGCTCGACCTGGGCCTCCTCGCGGAGACGACGCCGCGACCCGGCGCCTATGTCTTCACGGGCGCGGTGCTGCTCTCGATGATCTCCACGCTCCGCCAGATCCGGTGGGCTCGATCCCGGGAGCCGGCCCCGCCCGTTCCCGAGCGCCCTTCCCCCGTCGTTCCCGCGGTGGCGGCGCTGGCGCTGACCTTCCTGGCGGCCGGCCTGACCTATCCCCTGCTGAAAGTGGACAAGTGGACCTTCTGGAGCAACGAGTTCTCCGTCCTGGGCGGGGTGGTCGAGATGGTCCGCCACGGGTACGGCCTGATGGCGGCGCTGGTGACCGTCTTCGTCATCGCGGCGCCGGCCCTTCAAATCGCGGCGGCGGCCGGATTGTGGATCCTCGGCGCGGCACGGAAGAACCGGGGCCGGCTGGCGTCGGGCATCCGGATGGCGGGCCGGTGGGCGATGGCGGACGTCTTCGCGCTGGGAATCGTGGTGGTGGTTTCCAAGATCGGCGGCGTGGTGAACGTCACCCCGGGGCCGGGCCTGTGGTTCTTCGTCGCGGGCGCGGCGCTGGGGTCGGGCCTGTGCTGGATCCTGACGGCGCCGCCGGCGGACCGTCGGGTCCCGCGCGGCGCGACCCCAGGTTTTATGGCCTGAAACCGAAAGCCCCCGTCACACCTCCTTCCGGGCGTGAATCTAAACTTCATACGGAAAGGAGGACGCATGATGATGTGGAAGAAGGCGCTGGCCGTGCTGGTGACCGTGTCCCTGCTGGCGTTGCCGGTTCCGGCGTACGCGCACGGACTCGCCGCCCCGGCCGTCGCCGTCGAGGAGTTCCCGGAGTACGCGGCGCGCGAGGCGCAGGCCGCGGACCTGGAATCCTGGACCGGCGGATGGCACGGGATCGTAGTCGGCGTGCTGGTCCTCTTCCTGGTGGTCTGGCTGATCGTGGAGTTGAGCGCGTCGGCGGTGGTCGTCGTCGAGCCCCACCACCACCACGGTCACGGACCGCCTCGTCCATAGGGATGCATGATCCGCGTGCGGCGGCGGGAGAGCGACCCTCTCCCGCCGCCCGGCGGGTTTCCTCCCGGCCGCCAAATCGTGAATTCTCGGAAAATGCTCTTCGTAACTTATAAATCATAGGTTACACTTCCACCCATGCGGCGCCGGAGGGGCGCCGCGGGAATTAAGAGGGGGAAACGATGTTCACCATCGCGCTCGTCAACCAGAAGGGGGGCGTCGGCAAGAGCACCACGGCCGTCAACCTGAGCGCGGGCCTGGCCCGGCTCGGCAAGCGGGTGCTCCTGATCGACCTCGATCCCCAGGGCCACTCCACGCTGGCGCTCGGATTCCAGCCCCGGCAGATGACCACGTCGATCTATTCCCTGCTCTCGGGCAGCCACAAGGTTCGGGAGGTGATCCGCCCCGCCGCGGAGAACCTCTGGATCATCCCGTCCACGATCGACCTGGCCGGCGGCGAGGCGGAGCTCGCGGCCCGCCCCCACCCGCATTTCATCCTCCGGAACGCCATGGCGGAGTTGGGAGACGCCGATTTCGACTTCGCGATCGTCGATTCGCCGCCCCAGCTGGGGTTCCTCAACGTCAACAGCCTGGCGTGGGTGCGCGAGGTCTTCATCCCGGTGCAGTGCGAGTTCTACGCCCTGCACGGGCTGGCGCTCCTCATGAACACGATCGACCGCGTGCGGGCCCAGCTCAACCCCGCCCTGCAGGTTTCGGCCGTCATCCCCTGCCAGGTCAATCCCCGGCGCGCCTTGACCCGGGACGTCCTGGCCGAACTCGAGAAGCACTTCCCGGGCCGCGTGCTGAAGACCCGGATCCGGGTCAATGTCCGCCTGGCTGAGGCCCCCGGGCACGGCAAATCGATCTTCGACTACGCGCCCGAATCGAACGGCGCGATCGACTACGGGGCGCTCGCGGCCGAGGTCGTCGCCCTGCCGCCTCCCGCGCCGTGGATCGGGGCCTTGCCGGTCGCGGAGATACCGGTCGCGCCGAAGCCGGAGCCGGTCGTCGAAACTCCCGTCCAAGCCGAACCTGGGCCGGAGCCGGTCGTCGTCGAGGCGCCGCAATTCGAGCCGATCATCGTGGCGGAACCCGAACCCGAACCCGTTGAAGTCGCGTTCGCCGAAGTGGCTCCGCGCGAACCCGAACCGGTCCGCGTTCCGATCGAAGCGGCCGCCCCGACGCCCGTCGCCAATGGGACACCCCTGACGGAGCCGGGATCCTTCGCCCACAAGCTGGCCATGGCGGGACTGCGCCCCATCGTGGTGCGGCGGCCCGGGATGGAAGAGGTGAAGCGCGAGGGCGGATTGACCCAGAAGATCCTGGGAAAGCTCTTCGGGAAGAAGTAGCGCGAGAATTTCCGAGCGCCTTTCCGACTTAGGATTGGGGAGGCGCGCGTGTTCGTCGCTGAGTTGTGGCGGTACCCGGTCAAATCGATGGGCGGCGAGCGCCTCGAAACCGCGGACCTTCTCGAGGACGGTATCCGGGGCGATCGACGGGTGCACGTTCGAAATGGGCGCGGGCGGATCGTCACGGCGCGGTCGCGCCCGATGCTTCTCGCCCATCGCGCGACGCTCGCCCCGGACGGCGAGCCGCTCGTCGACGGACGCCCTTGGGAATCGGCAGCGGTGGCCCGGGACGTTGAGGCCGCGGCGGGGCCGGGCTCACGCTTGGCGCGTGCCGAGGCTTCCGGGCGGTACGACGTCCTCCCTCTTCTCGTGGCCACCGACGGCGCCGTAGCGGCCTTCGGCTACGACGTTCGGCGGCTGCGGCCCAATCTCGTCATCGGAGGCGTCGAGGGTCTCACGGAGCGGACGTGGGAGGGTCGGCGGCTCCGGATCGGCGACGCGGTCATCACGCTCGCCGATCTCCGGGCGCGGTGCGTGATGACGACATTCGACCCCGACACCCAGGTCCAGGACAGGGGAGTTCTCCTCGCCATTCATCGCGACTTCGATGGCCGTCTTGCGCTCAACGCCGCCATCGAACGGCCGGGGAATATCCTCGTCGGCGATCTGGTGGTGCTCGAGAGTTAGGCCCCTAACGCGAAGGCGCGGGCGCGCCGGTCTCCAGCTTTTCCCGCCGCCCGTCGGAGTGGAGACGCGACCACGTCCCGCCCTCGCGGATCGCCGCCTGGCTCCCGCCCTTGGCGTGGCGGACGTCGAGGGCCAGCACGCGGCCGCCGAGGACGAATCCGATGTTCTCGACGACGGTGTGGCCGACGATGACCCGCCGCGCATCGACCGCGGCAAGGATCGCATCCATTTTCCCGGCGTCGATCGGATCCTTCACATAGCCGCGATACCAGACGAGCCCCTCTTTGCCGTCCACGACGAGTTTCAGGTGGCCCTCCTTCACCTTCGGCCACGCGTCGGCGGCGAGCCCGGTCCGTAGGGCGTCGTTGAGGGTCGCAATCGGGACCTTGCTCTCCGCGACGGCCGGACTGATCCCTCCATGCACGAAGATCTCGTCCCCGATCTTCATGATGGCGTTCCGCGAGCGCAGCCACCGGCCCAGCACCGTGCGGCGCGCGTGGAGGTCCTCGAGCTTCTCGCCGAGCAGGGCCGCGTTCTCGCGGTACTTGTTCCGCACGTAGCGGAAATCGCCCGTCAGATTCATCACCTCGTGATTCCCGAGGATGAAGTGGACGTCGCCTCCCTTCGCCCGCGCGCGACCCTCGAGCTCGTACAGGAGCCACAGGCATTCCGTGACGTTCAGGCCGCGATCGAACAGGTCGCCGACGAAGACGAGTTGGCCCTTCCCGAACGTCCATTGAAGGCCGTCATCGACGACCTGTCCGGCACGTAGCAGGTCGATGAGCGCGCCGATGTTTCCCTCGATGTCGGACAGGGCCAGGAGCCGGTCCGGTGCGGGAATCGAGGAAGGCGGCGGATCGCCGGGAGGACGGATGGTGACCTTCAGATTCCGGCCGGGGAGCGGCACGTCGAACCCGGCCGCCGCGGCGAGTTTCTCGACGGACGCGGCGAGATTCGCGTCCTTGCGGATGACCCGTTTCGCGATCCAACCGTCGGCCGCCTCGAAGATGTAAGGACCGTCGACATCCGCGGAGCTGGAGTCTTTCGAATCCTGCGCCGCCGCCAGGCCCAGGAGGGCGAGCGACAGGAGCGGCCGGAGGACCATCGGCTACTTTTTGGTCCGGTGCGCCATCAGCGACTTGCGCAACGCGTCCAGGTCGTCGGCGGTCAGCGCCACCGCGACCTTCTTCACGATCTCAAGGAAGTCGTTGATCTCTTCCTCGGTGTTGGGGCAGCCGATGTTCCCCTTCGGACCCATGGAATCGCCCAGCTCCTTGCCGTCGGGCTGGAGGAAGACGAACCAGGGAATGCCCTGCTTGTCCGACTTCGGGTAGGCGGCCAGCACGTCCTTGCCGCCGGTCATGCGGTCGATGTCGATCTTGGCGGTCACGAATTCCTTCTGGAAAACCGCCGCGTCCTCTCGGGCCATCCAGGCCTCGAATCGGTGGCACCACCCTCACCAGGGCGCGCCGAACGTGAGCAGGACCCGTTTCTTCTCCGCGGCCGCCTTCTTCTTCGCGGCGTCGAGCACGTCCTGGGCCTTCCACGGCGGCGCCTGGTGCATCTTGAGCAATTCGATCATCGCCTCGGCATCCGCCGGCTTGGGCGCGCCGGCCAGTTGCTTACCCTCGGCGTCCAAGATGTCGAGCAGGGGAATGATGGCGATCCTGGGCTTGCCCGGCTCCATCCGGCGCATGTCGGCGAAAACGACGTCGTACTCGTACAGGACCAACCGCGCGACCCGCTTGTCCTTCTTGAGCATCGCCGCCACGGCGAGCGAGTCCTCGCTCTCGTTGGAACCCCACACCACGAGCACGCGACGGTTCTCCCCGGCGGCCTTCTTCTTCGCGGCCTCGATCGCGGGCTTCGGATCCGCGTCGGTGAACGGCTTGTCCTGGCCGAGGAGCGCGAAGAGGAGGATGAGTGTGTTCATGCCGGGAATCCTAACCTATTTCCCCTTCCCAAACCCCCGCGGCTGGTACGACTGCACATACTTCATCAGGTCGACGTACGTGTCGTGGAATCCGAACGCCTGCATCTCCTGGATCGCCTCGTCCGCCGTCCACCCGTCGATCTCCATCCGGTACGCGGCGGAGAGCGTGCCGGTGCGGTCTTTCCCTCCCATGCAATGGATGTAGACCGGCTGGCGCGCGGGATCGAGGACGACATCGAAGAAGGCCTTCAGTTGCTCGTCGGTCGGAGGCTCCGATCCGATGGCGTCCGCCTGCATGGGGATCCGGACGTAGGTCATCCCCGCCGCCTCGACCTCCGACTTGTAGTCGTGGCCCGTCCTGAAGTTTATCACCGTCTTAACACCCATGGCTTTCAGGTTCCGGTATCCTTCCGCCGACGGCTGGGCGCCGCGGTAGAGCCGGTCGTTGACCCGCGCGGCGTTCTCGAGACCGGAGACGGCCTCGATCCGCGCGGCCATCGGGCGGCCGGTGGTCGTGACGGTCGGCGTGCTCGACCGGCACCCCTGGAGGGCGAACGCGAGCGTCAGGGTCACAAGAGCGAGGCGCATGGATCCCTATTCTACCCGCCGCGCCGCCCCGCGGGAATTCGTGAGATCCGTGTCGATTTCGCGAATACCCATTCGACGTATAGGTGGAAGCGGCGCCACGCGGCCCCGCCCGAAAGGAAACGAAAGGAGACCGCCATGCGGATCATGATGATCGTGAAGGCGAACCCGGATTCGGAAAAGGGCATCCTGCCCGACGAGAAGATCCTGTCGGCCATGGGGACGTACAACGAAAAGCTCGGGAAAGCGGGCGCCCTCCTGGCGATGGACGGGCTCCAGCCGTCCTCGGAGGGGTTCCGGGTCAAGTGCTCCAAGGGCAAGGTCACGGTGACCGACGGGCCCTTCGCCGAAGCCAAGGAGCTCGTCGCCGGATTCTGGCTCATCAACGTCAAGTCGCTCGCCGAGGGGATCGAGTGGGCGAAGCGCACGCCGTTCCAGGACGGCGAGATCGAGCTCCGGCCGCTTTTCGAAACCGAGGACTTCCCGGTCAGCCCCGACGAGGACCCGGAAGGGTGGAGAAAGAAGGAGCTTGAGAACCGCGCGAAGGCCGCTCCGGCCCGCAAGCCCGGCACGAAGCGGTACCTGGGTCTCCTCCTGGCGGACCGGGACACCGAGGCCGGC
This sequence comes from Planctomycetota bacterium, assembly GCA_035649615.1. GTDB lineage: Bacteria > Planctomycetota > MHYJ01 > MHYJ01 > JACPRB01 > DASRJF01. The sequence goes on from DASRJF010000257.1 coordinate 18,541, forward strand.
GTCATGCCCGATGAGAAGGTGCTCGCCGCGATGGGAGCGTTCTTCGAGGAGGGCCTCAAGGCCGGCGTCATCCTCGGGGGGGAAGGACTCCAGCCGACCTCGAAGGCCGCCCGGGTGAAATTCACCGCCGGCAAGCGGACCGTCGTCGACGGCCCGTTCACCGAGTCCAAGGAACTCGTCGCCGGCTACGCGATCCTCCAGTACGCGTCGAAGGAAGAGGCCCTGGAGTGGACGAAGCGGTTCGTGCAGGTCGACGCCCCGGGACGCATGAACTCGGAGAGCGTGTGCGAGCTCCGGCCGTTCTTCGAGATCGAGGATTTCCCGGTCGACCCCGCCGAAAAGCCGGGCGGCTGGAGGGACTACGAAACCAAATTCCGGGACGGCGTTCGCTAGGTGAAGGGAACCCGTGATGCGACCCCAGGAGACAGAACGATGAGATTCATGATGCTCATGATCCCCAAGGGCTACGAGAAGGCGAAGCCCGGCACGTCGCCCGACGCCAAGGCCGTGGCCGCGATGATGAAGTACAACGAGTCGCTGCAGAAAGCCGGCATCCTGCTCGCGCTCGACGGCCTGCACCCCCCGTCGATGGGGGCCCGGGTCTCCTTCCCCGGCGGGAAGGCGAAAGTGACCGACGGCCCCTTCCCCGAGGCCAAGGAAGTCCTCGGCGGCTATTGGATGATCCAGGTGAAGTCGAAGGAGGAAGCCATCGAGTGGGCGCGGCGCTGCCCGGGATCCGAGAACGAGACGATCGAGATCCGGCAGGTGCAGGAGATGGCGGACTTCCCTCCCGACGTGCAGAAGGAGGCGAAGGGATTCGCGGAGATGCAATCCAAGTCCGCCAAGAGCCGGAAGTAAAACCTCGGGCTTGAAGCTCGGGGCTTCTCTTGGTCTGATCGTCGGCCGTGACGGCCGACATCAACCGATCGATCGATGCCATTTGGAAAATCGAATCCGCCCGGGTCATCTCGGGCCTGACGCGGATCGTCCGCGACGTCGGCGTGGCGGAGGATCTCGCGCAGGACGCGCTCGTCGCGGCGCTCGAGGAGTGGCCGCGGTCGGGCCTGCCGGAAAACCCGGGGGCCTGGCTCATGGCGGCCTCCCGCCGGCGCGCCATCGACGTCCTCCGGCGGAAGAAACTGCAGAAACGAAAGCATGAAGAGATCGGACGTGCGATCGAGGCGCTCCAAGGGGTCCCCCCGGAGGACCCCGGAGCGGACGGCGGCGTGGGAGACGATATTCTCCGCCTGGTGTTCATGGCCTGCCATCCGGCGCTCGCGCCGGAGGCGCGCGTCGCGCTGACCCTGCGCCTCGTGGGCGGGCTGACGACCGGCGAGATCGCGCGCGCGTTTCTCCTCCCCGAGCCGACGATCGCCCAGCGCCTCGTTCGGGCCAAGCGGACGCTCACCGAGGAGCGCGTGCCCTTCGAGGTCCCGCGCGGCGGCGAGCTGGCGCGCCGGCTGTCGTCGGTGCTCGAGGTCGTCTACCTCGTCTTCAACGAGGGGTACTCGGCGACCGCGGGCGACGACTGGCTGCGTCCCGCGCTGTGCGAAGAGGCGCTCCGCCTCGGCCGCATCCTGGCCGAGCTCGCCCCCGACGAGCCGGAAGTGCACGGCCTCGTGGCCCTGATGGAGATCCAGGCGTCGCGGTCGGCCGCGCGCACCGCGCCGTCGGGCGAACCCATCCTCCTGTTCGATCAGAATCGCTCGCGGTGGGATCACCTCCTCATCCGGCGCGGACTGGCCGCGCTCCAGCGGACCGAGGAACTCGGCGGCGCCCGGGGTCCGTACGCCTTGCAGGCGGCGATCGCGGCGTGCCACGCCCGGGCGCGCGTCGCGGAGGAGACGGACTGGCCGCGGATCGTGGGCCTCTACGAGACGCTGACCCGGGTTTCGCCGTCGCCGGTCGTGGAGTTGAAC
>DASRJF010000258.1:0-2650 GCA_035649615.1 Planctomycetota bacterium
CAACCGGCGCTGATCGCGCGGGAGGAGCGGTTTCACCGCGCATCCGATGGCGAGCAAGATCAGCGCGGCCTGGGCGATGCGGACGCGAGGCAAGGTCTCGGGAAGCCGTTCCCAGAGGTGGAGCATTCCGAGCGCGATGACCGGTGAAAGCGCCACGAGCGACGCGAGCGCGAACCGGTCGTCGAAGGGAAGGCCGACGAAGAGGCCCATCCATGTCGGAATCGCGTATCCGACTCCGATCAGGAGCAAGAAGACGGCGCCGCGACTTCGCCGCAGGAAGAAAAACCCCGCCGCGAGCAGCGGCAGGAAGACATACCCCGAGGTTCGAAGATAGATCTTCAGGACGTAGAGGAGCTGGCCCCCCACCCGCCCGTGCTCCTCCTGCGCCCGGCCCGACTCGGTCTCCTTCGTCTCGTCGAACCGGTACCCCTCGGTGTAGCTCCGCTCGACGTTCGGCTTCCCGAGCAGCTTGACGGCGAACTGGTTCGCGGTCGGACTCCAGAACCCGAAGCGCGAGTGGATCCAGCTCGAGTACGGCAGGATGCACAGGATCCAGATCGCCGCGGCGACGAGCGGGCCGGCGACGCGTTCGGCGCGTCGAGGCTCGCGTCGCCGGAACCACGCGATGATCGCGCCCCACCCGAGGATCGCCGCGAGCGTGTAGAGCCCTTCGGGGCGCGTATTGACGGCCAGGCCGCCGAAGAGACCGGCCAGTCCGTACAGCCAAAACGCGTCGCGCTCGCCCGCGAACCAGATGCAGGCGACCGACGAGAAAAAACAAAGGAGAAACAGCGGCTCAGTCCAGACGTCGCCCGACACGAGGACAATTTCCGGGAGGATCGCGACGACGAATCCGGCGAGAAACGCGACGCGGTCGTCCCAGATCGCGCGCGCCATCAGGTAGATCGGGATGATGAGGAGCGTGCCGCAGAGGACGGAGATCACGACGCCCGCGAGGCCGAGATCGCCGGTCACAAACGAGAGCTTGGCGATCAGGAGCGGGTAGAGCGGCGGCATCCGCGGCTCGACATTGAGGGCCGCGTCCAGGTCGCCGGCGAGCAACGCGCGGGCGGACATCGTGAAGCGGGCGCCGTCGTGGTTGATGACCCTGGTGTTGATCGCGGCGGCGACCCGGAGCGCGAGCGCGAGCAGGAGGAGCACTCCGAAGGCGCGCCAGTTCATGCGTGGCCGGGCATTGTAACCCATGAATCCGGCCTCATTTTTGCATGGGTGGTGCTATTATGAACGTCGGATGGAGAGAGGGGCGCCGTGCGGAGCGTACTGCAGTATCGTCGGGCACATCGTCGTCGGACCCGAGGCCTGATCAGGGACTCCTAACGCGCCCGGTGGGGTTTTGTAGTTGCTGTCAGCGCGGGAGGAGTCTGCATGACGCGTTTCGCCTTCTATCCCCGCGACGTCCGCGAGCGACTCGAGCGGACCGCGGCGGAATATTCGTTCGTCCAGGATGAGCCGACGCCGTGGACGCCGCTGCGGCGGGACCTGTCGCGGAGCCGCGCGATCCTCGTGACCACGTCGGGCGTGCGCCTCAAGGACGGCGCGCCGTTCGGGGCCGATCGCGCGCTCGGCTGCGCCGAGGTGCGGGAGGTCTCGACGTACGTGCACGCCGGGGACGTCGCGTTCGACTTCCACGGGTTCGACGCCGGGGCGGCGCGGTCGGACCTCAACGTCGTGGCGCCCGTGGACCGGCTCAAGGAGCTGGTCGACCGCGGCGTGCTGGGCGGCGTGGGCGAGGCCTTCCTGTCGTTCTACGGCCGGTGCGAGCGCCTCTCCGACCTGCGCGCGGCGGCGGAGTCCGCGGCGCGGCGGGTGCGGGAGACGCACGAGGCGGACGTCGCGCTGGTCGTGCCCGCGTCGTTCGAGTGCAACCAGACGGCGGGGATCGTCTCCCGCGCGCTGGAGGCGGCGGGGATTTCGACGGTGACGCTTTCGACGGTGCGCGAGGTGACGGAGCAGGTGCGGGCGCCGCGTCCGCTCTTCATCAACTTCCCCTTCGGCCGGACGCTGGGGCCGCCCCACGCGGTGGCGCTGCAGCGGGCGATCATGGAGGACGTCGTGGCGGCGCTCCGCTCGATGGACCGGGCGGGCCGGCTGCGGGCGTTGCCGTACGTGTGGGAAGGGATGGCGGCGTAGGGCTGATTGTCAGAACCGGGACCGCCAGTCCGCCGAGCAACTCATATCCTATTGGCGTGTAAGCATTTACATTCCAGCATCCGAATCCACGTTTATTGAGCAAACCCCATTCGGCATGTAACCACCGCCGCACTTTATCGTATCGGAAAGCAGGACCGACAACGGATCAGGGAGCGCCAGGCACCATGCCCTTCAGCTTTTCCCGGCTCCTCGTCGGCCCAGATGGCGGAGGGATCATGGGTGATCTCGCGACGTGGCGGGGCTCAACGGGGAATCCCTACCAGTACTGGGTGCTTCCCATCGAAACGAAGTTCGAGGCGGTCGACGGAAATTACATCTTCGCCAAGCGGAATGACGCGGGCGGATGGGATGCGGTCTATATCGGCCAGGGGGAATTCTCGACCCGCGCCGAGGTCGGCCGTCATCACAAGGGCCAGTTCATCCTGGCGAAGGGCGCGACCCACGTGCACGTCCGGCAGAATCCGAGCCTCACGGACCG
>DASRJF010000259.1:0-3566 GCA_035649615.1 Planctomycetota bacterium
ACGGAGCACAATGAATTGTCCAAGGCTGCGCCGTAAGGTTTTGGCGGGATTGGCGCTCGCATTCGCCGGCGCGTCGTGCGCCGGCCTGTCGGAGAAGCGCACTTGCGTGGCGGAGTTCTCCTCCTGGGCGGTGGAGCTGACGTGGAAGCACGAATGGGAGGCGCCGCCGTCCGACACGACGTCGGGCCGGTACCGTTTCGAGTCGCTCGCGCTGGTCCTCAAGCCAACCCGGGTGGGCGAGGATCAGAAAATCGACGGCGAGGCCGTCGTCGGGACCTATGTGCACGGGGGGACGGATTGGTGCATGCGGGCTCACCGGGTCGCCGGCACGGTCCGGCTGCTGCAGATCGGCACGGCCGACGTGCGCGCCCGCGTGGACGCCGTCATGAGTTGCCCCGGCGAGCAACCGGTCGAGCTGAAAGGCGACTTCACATTCGAGACCAAGGTCCCGCCGTGATCCTGATCGCCGATCTCCAGGACGCGGTCCCGCTCCCGCTGGCGAAGCTGAAGCGTCTCGCGCGCCGGGTCATCGCCGGTGAAAAGCTGGGGAGCGGGGACCTCTCCATCGCGTTTGTCGATCGCGCGACGATGCGGCGCGTCAACCGGCAGTTTCTGAAGCACGACTTCGACACCGACGTCCTCGCGTTTCCCCTCGCCGGCGGCCTCCTCGGAGAGCTCGTCATCTCGACCGACTACGCGGCGAAGGAAGCCAGGGCCCGGCGCCTCCCGGTGATCGAGGAGGTGTCTCGCTACGTGGTGCACGGGATCCTGCACCTGGCAGGGTACGACGATCACAAGCCGGCGGCCAAGGCCCGGATGTGGAAGCGGCAGGAGGAGTACTTGAAGAAGTGCTGAAGTAGAGGATCGGGACTGCAGCATTTCCCGCGTCAGCGGACCGGAACCGCGATCATCAGCGAGCATTTCCGGCACGGGAACGTGGCCCCCGCCATGAACATGACGACGTTGTGCAGCGTCGCGCATCTCGGGCACGGCACCGCGAGCCCGGCCTGGACCTCCATCACGCGCCGCACCTGGTCGGGGCCGACGAGCCCGCGGCGCATCATCAGGTCGCCCAGCCGCAGGTTCGCCTCGGGCCCCCCGCGCTTCTGCATCTCGAGGCACTCGTTCAGCTGATCCTGGGTCACGAAGCGCAGGCTGACCGCGACCTTGCCGAAGAGGCCGTCGTCGCGCTGCTCCCGGCCGCGCTCCCGGTGGCGGTCGGCGATCTTCTGCTGGGCCTCGAGGATCTTCTCGAGGTCCTCGCGCGTCACGAGGCGCAGGTCCATGAGGACGAGACCGAGGGGCGGGGACGTGCCCGACTCGGCCTGGACGCGCAGCGCCTCCTCGAGCTTTTCCGGCGTGAGGATGCCCAGCTCCACGGCGATCTGGCCGAAGAGGCGGTCGGTCCGCCGCCTACGACTTGCGTCGACCATGAAGGCGTCTCTCCGCAAGGTGCAGTCCGGCGATCGTCTTCGCGTCGCGGATGAGGCCCCGGTCGGCCATCCGGAGCGCCTCCCGGAAGGGGAGTCGCCGGGGCCGGAGGATCTCGTCCGGATCCCGATCGGCGGCCGCGGGCTCGAGTCCGCGGGCCAGGTAGACCGTCATGAGCTCGGTGCAGAAACCCGGGGCGGTGAAAAACTCCCCGAGCCGGGTCCACTGGCGGGCGCGGAGGCCGGTCTCCTCCGCCAGCTCGCGGCGGGCCGTGCGCGCCGGGGGCTCGCCCGTCTCGCGCGTCCCCGCCGGGATCTCCCAGATCTCGCCCCCGGCGGCGACGCGGAACTGGCGCAGGAGGACGACGTCGCCGTTCGCGTGGACGGGCACGATCGCCACGGCGCCCGGGTGATCGACGATGCTCAGCGTGGCGGTGCGGCCGTTGGGCAGGAGGACGTCGCGCTCGTGGAGGGCGAGGATCCGCCCGCGGAACACCTCCCGTTCGCGGAGGAGCGTGGATTTCACGCGGGACAGTCTACTTGTCCTTCGCGGCGCGCCGTTCGAAAAAGTACTCGAAGAACGCGGCGATCTTTTCCTGGTCCGCGGCGGGGATCGCGGCGCCGGGCTCGCGCGCCATCTTCCGGATGACGGCGCGCCATCCCCCGGGCGCGATGTGGGCGCCGAACGGCTCGTTCAGGGTGTGGCACTGGGTGCAGCGCCGCTCCGCCAGCGCGAACGCCGCGCGCTGTTCGGCGGGATAGGTCTGGATTTCCTGCCGGATCGTCCGGCCGTCCGGGCCGAAAGGCTTGTCGATGAGGCTCCCGGCGGCGCATCCCGCGGCGATCAGCCACGACAGGAGGACGGCGCGCCGGGCCATGGATCAGTACTCGGCCACGACCCCGAGATGGAAGACGATCGCCGTTTCGAAATCGGTGGGATCCCAGTACTCGATGGAGGCCTTGACCTGCAGTCCGGCGCGCGCCGAATAGACGAATCCGGTCGCGACCCGGGCGGTGGCGTTCGAATTGTCCGTCGTCAGCGGGCTCTCGACGGCGCTCGGGCCGGCCGGCCCGAGGAAAACATCCTCGACCCGCATGTAGTCGTGGAGCACGAAGACGCGCCAACTATCGGTGACGGGGCCGTCGAGTTGCACGACATAGGCCTGTCGTCGGGACGTCTCGAGGTCGCGCGCGGCCGAGAAGGCGTCCGGCGTGAAGTATTCCGTGTCGCGCATCACCCCTTCCAGCCGCAGGCTCCACTGGCCGAACCTGACCTGGAGTTCCACGGAGGCCATGAAGTACTCCAGCTCCGCGTTCGCGTCGTAGCGTCCCCAGGTCACGGACGCGCCCGTCGTGAAGGGGTCCGCGGTCAGCAGCACGCGCGCGGCGACGGCGGGCTCGCCGTTGGAGTCCTCGAAATCGCGCGAGGCTTCGAAGTCGAGGTCGGGGGAAAATCCCTTGAGCCCGCGCACGAGGGCCGTTTCCACGCTGAGCGTGGCCGATCTCGACACCCAGAACGTGCCCGTGACGGCGGCGCCGTTGTCGATGAAGGGCGCGGGGACGATGCCCATGTTGAACTGCTCCTGCCGGACCATGCCGCCCATGATGTACGGGAGCGGCTTCGTCCCCGATTCGACGTGCGACGGGTTCGTGCGGCGCGAGAAGCCCCCGAACGGCACCGGGATCCGGCCGGCCCGGACGGTCCAGGTCGGGTCCACGTTCCAGTCGAAGTAGGCGCTCTGGAGCTCGAACGAGTGGCAGCCGACGCACGCGCGCACCGTGACGGTGAAACTCTTGTCGGCGTGGTACGTGGCGCCGAGCGAGTACTCCCCGGTGATTCCCTCCTCCGGGATGGGATCGCGCTCGTGCTTGTCCGCCTCGACGGCGCTCATGTCGGTGTAGAACGTGCCCGACACGGTCCAGCGGGGGAATTCTTCCTGCTCCTTGGGCGCCGGCTTTTTCTCGCGATCCGCCTGCGCCATCGCGGGCAGGGCGAGAACGCCGAGGAACATCCCGACGACGACCTGCAGGGGCAGTGCTGTCATCGCTTTCCCCCCTCCGGATCTATGCCATCAGCAGCGCGGAGAAGCCAGGAGCAGGGAACTGCGCGCACCAAGCATCCTCTTGGTTGATGCT
>DASRJF010000260.1:0-2859 GCA_035649615.1 Planctomycetota bacterium
GCCGTCCTGATCAAGGAGGCGCTGCGGATCGAGAAGGGCTCCGGCGAGCCGAACCGCGAGAAGGTCGGCCGGCTGACCCGCGAGCAGGTGCGCCAGATCGCCGAGGCGAAGATGCCCGACCTGAACGCCCGCGACGTCGACGCCGCCGCCGAGATCATCGCCGGCACCGCGCGCTCGATGGGCGTGGAGGTGGCGCCTTGACCCAGCACGGCAAGAACTACCGCAACGCGCGAGCCGAGATCGACCGCGAGGAGGTCTACAGCCCGGCGCAGGCGGTCCGGATGCTGAAGGCCTGGCCGGAGCGCAAGTTCGACGAGACCGTCGAGGTGCACTTCAACCTCGGGCTGAACGTCCGTCACGCCGACCAGCAGCTCCGCGGCACGCTCATGCTTCCACACGGCACGGGCCGGGACACCCGAGTTGCCGTCTTCGCCGAGGGCGAGAAGGCGAAGGAGGCGCAGGACGCCGGCGCCGACATCGTCGGCAGCGCCGATCTCGCGAAGCAGATCGAGGAGGGATTCGACGACTTCGACGTCGCGATCGCGACACCCGACCAGATGGGGAACGTCGGCAAGCTCGGCCGCATCCTCGGCCCGCGGGGGAAGATGCCGAACCCGAAGACCGGCACGGTCACGTTCGACATCGCGAAGGCGGTCACCGAGTCGAAGGCCGGCAAGCTCGAGTACCGCACGGACCGCGGCGCCAATGTCCACGTCGCGATCGGCAAGCGGAGCATGGACGAGAAGACGCTCCTCGAGAACTACGCCGCGCTGATGGAGGAGATCAACCGCGCGAAGCCGTCGGCGGCGAAGGGCCGGTACATCCGGCGCGTCACGCTCACCAGCACGATGGGCCCCGGGATCCACATCGATCCCTCGCGCACCAGAGGGATTGTCGAAGAGTTGGAGGAGGAACAGGCCGAGCCTGTTACCGCGTAAAACCGCCCGTCGCCAGAGACAGTTGGCAGCCGCCTTCGGGCGGCAGAAGTCCAGCCGAGGCGCGGCCGAGAGAGTCGCAGTCACCTGCTTCTGCTCGGGCCCGCCTGTACGGCGGGCCTGATTCGTTCGAGGAGGTGATTCGATGCAGAAAGCCGACAAAGAACGCCTGGTCGCCGAGTTGAGCGACCGGCTGAAGAACACTGAGACCCTGATCGTCGCGGACTACCGCGGGTTGACGGTCACGGACATCGACAAGCTGAGGGGCGAGCTCCTCGAGCACGGCGCCCGCTTCCAGGTCGTCAAGAACACGCTCACCCGCCGTGCGGCCGAGGAGGCCGGGGCGGACGCGCTGCTCGCATTGCTGGAAGGACCGACGGCAATCGCGTTCCTGGAGACGGACGGCGATCCCGTCGCCGTCGCCAAGGCGCTGAGCAACGCGGCGCGCGACACCAAGGTCCTCCAGATCCGCGGGGGAATCCTCGACGGGTCGACGATTGGTGAGGACGAGGTCAAGAGCCTCGCAACGCTCCCGCCGACGGACGTGCTGCGCGGACAGCTGGTCAGCGCCGTCTCAGGCCCGCTGATGACCGTCGTCGGACTGTTCACCGCGCCGCTCCGCGACCTGGTGAACGTCCTCGACGCGCGCATCAAGCAGCTCGAGGAGCAGGGCGAGACCGCGCCGGAGCCGGAGGCCGAGGCGCAGGCGGAGGAAGTGACTCCAGAAGCACCGGCCGCGGAAGCGGCAGCGCCGGAAGAAGCACCCGAGGCAGAAGAAACGCCAGAAGCAGAAGAAACACCCGAAGCAGAAGAAACGCCCGAAGCAGAAGAGACCACCACAGACGAAGCAACTTCTGCCGAAGCCGAGCAGGCTTCGGCAGAGACCGAGGAGGAGTCGTAAATGGCAACGAAGACGGACACCGACAAGGTCGTCGAGCAGCTGGGCGGGATGACCGTCCTCGAGCTCGTCGAGCTGAAGAACAAGCTGGAGGAGGAGTGGGGCGTTACGGCCGCCGCTCCGATGGCGGTTGCCGCACCGGCGGCCGCGGGCGGCGGCGACGGCGCTGCCGTCGAGGAGAAGACGGAGTTCGACGTCGTCCTCGAGGGCGCCGGCGGCCAGAAGATCCAGGTGATCAAGGTCGTCCGCGCGGTCACGGGCCTCGGCCTGAAGGAGGCCAAGGATCTCGTCGACGGCGCGCCGAACGCCGTGAAGGAGGGCGTGCCTCAGGAGGAGGCGGACTCGATCAAGGCGCAGCTGGAAGAGGCGGGCGCCACGGTCGCCGTCAAGTAGCTCCGAAGCACGTGGACGGAGGAGGGGCCGCCCGAGGGAGGCCCCTCCGACGTTTCACGACGCTCGAGACCCGCAATTTGCGGGAAAAGGTGGCCCTGCGCGACCCCGCGAGTGGTTGCTACACTGCCGTGACTTCGCCAAGGGCTGCCCGGCCCTTGCGGAGGCTTGTCCTGTTTCGGTATGCTGGCCGGTTCCGGCCGTCGACCGTCCGCCTGCTGTTCCACATCACCTCGAGCCGTTTTCAAGGGAGGCTTCATCATTGAGTAGAGGGGTTGTTGCGCCTCGCCCGCGCAAAAGTTTTTCGCGCCTGAAGCACGTTCTCGACCTCCCCAACCTGATCGACATCCAGAAGGCCTCCTTTCGGTGGTTCATGGACGAAGGTCTTCGGGAGACAATCGACGACATCTCGCCCATCGAGGACTACACCGGCACGCTTGCGGTGGAGTTCGGCGAGTACAAGTTCGGCGATCCGCCGTTCTCGCAGCAGGAATGCCGCGAGAAGGATCTGACCTACCAGGTTCCGCTCTCCATGACGGTCCGTTTCGTCAACAAGGAGACGGGCGAGATCCGCGAGCAGACGGTCTTCATGGGGGACTTCCCGATGATGACCGACTCCGGCACGTTCATCATCAA
>DASRJF010000261.1:0-5056 GCA_035649615.1 Planctomycetota bacterium
CCCGCCCTCGGGGATCTCCATGTCGCCGTAGATCTTCCAGTTGAACGAGATGCCCGCCCCGATCATCAGCGTCAGCACGCCGGAGTGAGTGACGAGGAACCCCCACTGCCAGAACCTCCAGGGCTTCCGAATCACGGTGCACGCGATGAGATTCACCATGAGCAGGCCGAGGAGGATGTTGAACCACCAGGATCCATACCAATCGCGCCGCAGGGCCCCCACCGAGATGTCGTAGCCCCCGAACCGGTTCGCGGAGATGAGAATGGCGGCGAGCACGACAAGGATGATTAGCGTCAGCTTGAGCGACGCCATGAAGCGATAGACGCTTCGAAACAGGCCGGGAGCGCTCGTCATGGGGTACTCAGGTCGCCAGTTGTCGCAGGATCGCGGTCCGAAGACAAGCCCTCATACTCCGGCGGCGGGAGACACCGCGCCGTTGAGGTGGAGCTCCAGCATCCGGCGGATGAGAGGAATCTCGAGGGGCTTCCGCAGGACGGCCTCGACGTCGCAGTCGTAGCAATCCCTCATGTCGTCGTCCGATCCGACGGCGGACATGACGAACACCTTCACGTCCGGCCGCTCTCCCCGGATCCGCTTCACGAGCTCGACGCCGCTGCGCAGGGGCATGCGAATGTCCGTGAGGACCGCATCGACCGGTTCCGCGTCGAGGACCTTGAGCGCCTCGTCGACGGATCCGGCGATCAGGATACGGTACCGGTCTTTCAGGCCTTCGTTGAGCGCCCACCGGAGCAGGTACTCGTCGTCGACCACGAGCACGGTCTTCACGACTTCACCCCGGCGTCGACGGCCCGGCGAAGCTCCGCCCAATGATGGATGTATGGTCCCGAAGCGGCCGAACCGTCGACCGGCACTGCGATCCGCAGGTTCACCAGCGCTCCTTTCCGCGGGGCTTCGCGGCTCATTGAGCAGACTGCGGGCCAGTCGCGAAGCCTGCGGAAGGAGGAAGGCGCGAGAGGGGGAAAACCCCCACCCCTGTGGAATCAGACGCGGTGTGGAAGTCCGTGTTTTTCCATGCGATAGCGGAGCTGGTCGCGGGAGAGGCCCAGCAGGGTGGCCGCCTTCGTCTGGTTGCCGGCAGAGCGTTCCAGGGCTTGGACCACGAGGCTCTTCTCCAATTCCTCCATGACCACGCCCCCGGGGGGCAGCGCGAAGGGCTCGCTTCCCCCCGCCGGCCCGGGGCGTCCGAGGAGCAGGTCGGTTTCATCGATCACGTCGCCCCCGGCCAGCAGGCAGGCGCGCTCGAGGGCGTTCCGGAGCTCCCGTACATTGCCCGGCCACGGATGGGCCTTCAGCCGGGCCATCGCCCCCGGCGTCACGGACTTGAAGGACTTCTTGAACTCGCGCGAGAAATGGGCCAGGAAATGATCGACGAGCGCGGGGATGTCCTCAGGTCGGTCCCTCAGCGGCGGAAGATCGATCGGGATGATGTTCAGGCGGTAGAAGAGATCCTCCCGGAACGTCCGCTCCCGGATCGCCTTGTCGAGGTCGCGGTTCGTGGCCGCGATCACGCGGACGTCGATCTTCACGTCCTCGGTGCCGCCGACGCGCCGGAATTTCTTCTCCTCGAGGACGCGCAGGAGCTTGGCCTGGAGGCTGGGGCTCATGTCCCCGATCTCGTCGAGGAAGAGCGTGCCTCCGTCGGCCAGCTCGAAGAGTCCCTTCTTCTGGTTCTTCGCGTCCGTGAAGGCGCCCCGCTCGTGGCCGAAGAGCTCGCTCTCGAGGAGCGTGTCGGGCAGCGCCGTGCACGTGATGTTCATGAACGCGGCCGAGGCGCGGGCCGATTCGTAATGGATCGCGCGCGCGATCACGTCCTTTCCCGCCCCGCTCTCCCCGCGCAGCAGCACGGTGGTCGCCTCGCTGCGGGCGACCTTGCGGGCGAGGGCGACGATCTCCTTCATCCGCTTCGACGTTCCGATGACGTTCGCGAAGCCGAACCGGCTCTTCGCCTCCCGCAGCCGCTCCCCCGCGTCGCGGCGGAGCGCCGTCGTCTCCATCGCCCGCCGCACGCTGAGGACCAGCTCGTCGAGGTTGAACGGCTTGGTGAGGTAGTCGTGGGCCCCGAGCTTCATCGCCTCGACGGCCGTGTCCACCGAGGAGTGGGCCGTGATCATGAGGACCGGAAGATCGGGAACCTGGCCCTGGAATTGCTTGAGGAGCGTAAGCCCGTCCGTGTCGGGCAGCTTGAGATCGAGGAGCACCAGGTCGAAGGGCTCGCGGGTCATCGCCTCCATCGCCGAGGCGCCGTCTCCGGCCTCCGTGGTCAGCAGGTTCTCCTTGGCCAGGCGCTCCGCGATCGACCAGCGGATGAGTTTCTCGTCGTCGACGATGAGAACCCGGGGAGGCATGTCTAAAGTCTCTTCCGTTCAGGCCGGTCACTTCAACAGTTAGTTGCGGCGTGCATTATGATGCAGGCCGGCATGAGTGAATCCGCTCCCCTTTCCCTGGGCCCGGAGGACATCGCCCTGAGGAAGGCCTATCTCGAGATCACGCCGGAGGACGAGCGCCGCCTGAAGGAGGCCCATCCCCATCTCCAGCGCCACGCCCCGGAGATCATCGACCGGTTCTACGCGTACCTCCTCGCGCACGAGCACACGAGGGAGATGCTGTCGGCCCCGGGCCTCATCGACCGGCTGAAGCAACTCCAGACGCGCTACTTCCAGGAGCTCACCGCGGGAGAGTACGGGGCCGCGTATTTCGAGAACCGGCTTCGGGTCGGCGCGGCGCACAATCGGGTGGGACTTTCGCCGGTGTGGTACCTGGGAGCCTACACCAAGTACTTGCACATCGTCACGGACGTCCTCCGCCAGGCGTACGGCCGCGACTTCGACCGGTTCTACCAGACCCTGATCTCGCTGACGAAGGTGATCAATCTCGACATGGGCCTCGCCATCGACGCGTACATCCATGCCGCCCAGGAAACGCTGGCCGGGCGGAAGGCGGAACTCGAAACGGCCAACCTCCAGCTCCGGAAGGTCGAATCGGCCCGGCAGCAGCTCACCGACATGATCGTCCACGACCTGCAGAATCCCCTGGCGGGCATTTCCGCCTTCCTCAAGGTCCTCGAACCCTCGGACCACCTGACGCCTTCCGTCCGCGAGGCGCTCCAGGAGGCGCTCCGCCGCTGCCACGATCTCTCGCAGATGATCCTGAACGTGCTCCAGGTCAGCCGCGCCGAGGAGGGGAAGCTGGCGACGTACATCGAGGACGTCGACCTGTCGCGCGTCGCGTCGGAAAGCGCCCTCGCGTTTCGTCTCGCCGCTGAAATCGAGGGACGGACCGTCGTGGTCGAGGCGCCCCCGTCGGCGCCGCTGAGGACGGACCAGTCGCTCGTCCGCCGCGTCCTGTACAACCTGATCCGGAACGCGCTCCGTCACACGCCGAAGGGAACGCATGTCGTGGTCCGCGTCGACCGGTCCGACACCGGAGGCTTCCGCTTGAGCGTGATCGACGACGGTCCGGGCATCGCGCCCGAAGTCCGCCCGCTGCTGTTTGAACGGTTCGGGGCTCCGGCCCTGAGGAAGGCCGGCCTGAGGGTCGACAGCGGGCTCGGCCTCGCGTTCTGCAAGGCGGCCGCCGAGGCCGTGGGCGCCACGATCCGCGTCGAGAGCCCGGGGGCGAAGGGCTCAGCGTTTGTCGTCGAGTTCCCCTGATCCGCGGCGCAGGAGACCCTTCGACTCGTACGCGACCTGTTTCGAGGCGGAGAGGTCGGCATCCGCGCGGTTGATGAGCTCCTCGGGCGGCTCGCCCTTGACCATGACCTCGGCGACTCCGGCGCTGATCGACAGCCCGGTCGCGCCCTGCACCGCCTTCTGGCACCTCGCCACGATTTCCTGGACCGCGACCGCGTCCCCCGTCGCGACCAGCAGGAACTCGTCCCCGCCGAAACGGCCCAGCAGGTCGCCCTCGCGGAGGGAGCCGCGGAGCGCGCTCGCGGCCTTTTGCAGGACTTCGTCCCCGGCCAGGTGCCCCAGCTTGTCGTTCACCGCCTTGAACCCGTCGAGATCGAAGAGGACGGCGCGGACGGGATCGCCGGATCGGACCGCCCGCTTCAGGATGTTCTTGAATTCCTCCATCACGTAACGGCGGTTGTAAAGCCCCGTCAGGGGGTCGACCCACGCCTGGGCGCGCAGCTCCTTGATGAGCCGCTCGTTCTCCTGCTCCAGCCTCCACCTCATCGATCCCAGCGCGCCGAAGAGGAGGGCGAACAGGATCGGATGGGCGATGAAGAATGCCTGCATCCACCCGGACTCCAGGACGCGCCCGAATCCGGTCGACGGCTCGCCTCGCGTCAGGAACAGGTAGTAGAAAGGAATCGGCAGGCCCCACATCAGGCCGAACCACAAGTGGAGGTTGGTCCGGAGATCATAGGTGTGACGATCGGCGAAAGCCTTCAAGAACGCCCTGATCGTCTTCATGCCCCCCCGTATTCTCGCAGACTGGGGGCCGGCGATTCACGGCGAAAGCGAAGGTCCGGCGGGCGTTACGCACCTCCGGACTTCAGAGGGACTGAGGATTTGTTTTTACCCGAGCGCCCTACTTGGGCTTCATGGAACCCAGGAACAGGCTGGCCGCGAGCCACCCGTTCACGATCGTGATCAGCATGAGGGCGAGGGGCAACATCGACAGGGCCGCCGTGGCGTCTCCGGCGCCCAGCGGGTGGGCGACCGTCATGAGGGTGAGGAGGCTCCCCACGAATCCGGCCGCGGCCATTCCGAAAAGGACCCGGCCCAATCCGATCGGGCGCACGTCGGACTCCGGCTGTTCCGCCGAAGCGTCGGGGCGTGCTTCGACGCGGTTCTCGGGATGCGTCGAGTGGGTCAAGCGGGCGCGTTCCATCGTATCAGCGGCCATGTTCGTTCCTTTCCGTTGGCGCCTGGGACTTGTCGCCGCCGCCGGGGCGGCACTCCGCGCAGCCGTCGTAGGTGTGGCATCCCATGATCCGAAGCCGGTCCTGGATGTGACCGAGCTCCGTCACGAGCGACATTTCCAAGGGCAGGGATTCCTGGAGCGTGAGCTCGCCGGCATCGCGCCGCAG
>DASRJF010000262.1:0-4129 GCA_035649615.1 Planctomycetota bacterium
GGTCTCCGCGCGCGCGATCGTCTGCCGCGCCTGTTGCGGCGGCGTCCGGGTCGAGAACATGCGCCTGGTCGCCGCGGGGAAAAATGGCATTGACCTGGACCGCTTCATCCGCGAAGGTCAGAAGCCGTGAGCCGATTCGCGAGCTTCCTGGCGGGCCTGATCCTGGTCGCGGGCTTGGGCGCCAAGGCAGCCGCCTGCCGCTGCGCGCCGTGTCCCCTCGACACTCCCGGAACGTGCCGTCAATCACCTGAACCGCCCTGCTGCGGCGAACCGGAGCCCGAACCGTCCTGCCATTGCGCCCACTTCTCGGAAATCGAAGGCGTTCCACCGGACATCGATGCCGCCCCGGGGGCGGATCTCATCGATGCCGCGATTCCCGCGGTGGCCTGTCTCCTAGATGCGGGATACGTCGTTTTTGTTACGCCGCGCGGCGAGGATCCTCCGCCCCCGCCGCTTCCCCTCTACCTGCGCGACCTTTCCCTCCGGCTCTAGACCGGCCCCGCTTCCGGTCCGCCCCCAGAGTCTGGAGGATTTCGTGTTTTCAAAATACGTCCCCGCGGTCGTGCTCGTTCTCGCCGGCCTCGCCGCCCTGCCGCCCGAAGCGACGGCGCAGAGCTGACCCGCCTGAAGCAATCCCTCCTTTCCGAGGGAGGATTCGGCCGGTGCGGCCGAAGGGTTCAGGGTGCGGCTGAGGTCGCAGTTCGCGACGCTCGACGGCAGCCATCCCGATCCCGATCCGGTCCCGAACACGCACATCGTGTCGATGGACTGGAGCCGGATCGAACTCGACGTGATGGTCCCGATCGGCGAGTCGAGCGAGCTCGAGTTCCAGCTTCCGTACGACGTCAAGGACATCGAGGCGAAGTACGAGCTTCCGGATGGGACGGAGTTCGACAATCCCGTCGGGGATCTGCATCACCGGACGGAGCGCCTGGAGGGGCCCGCCGACTTCAAGGTCTACTGCAATTTCACCGTCGGCGAATGGAGGCTGAGCGGAGGCCTCAACCTGCCGGTGGGCGAGACCGTGGAGAATCCCTACCTCCTCGGCGACCTCGGACTGAACCACCAGCACGTCCAGTTCGGAACCGGCACGTTCGACCCGCTGGCGCGCCTCTCGCGGCTCGTTCACGTGGTGGAGGGAGTGGCCGCCAACTTCTCCGCGGGCGCGCAGATCCCCCTCATGGAGAACCGGCACGGCTATCAAGCGCCGCCCGTCTACGATTTCGCCGCGGGCCCCCGCTTCGCCTTCAACGGCTTCCTGAACGCGTCGCTCTCGTACTCGGTCCTGTACCAGGGGCGGGGCTACTGGGACGGCGATCCCGATCCGAACACCGGCTACGTGATCCAGGCGATCCATCTCTCGCTCCCAATCCGGATCGAGCCGGGAATCTACCTGGTGCCCAACGTGTACCGCGCGCTCCACGTGAAGACCCGTGACGAGGGGGACACGTTCGAGCTGGAGTGGATCGTCGGGTTGTCGATGGAGATTCCGCTCGGGAGCGGAGAGTAGACCCGCCTACCATTCCAGGAGGGCGGCCTCGAGGGCGAAGCCGGGACCCACGGCGGCGACGAGCCCGCGATCGCCGGACTTCGGCGCCCCCGACCGCAGGATGTCGTCGAGGATGAAGAGCACCGCGGCGGACGAGAGGTTCCCGTGGCGGCGCAGCGACTCGCGCGACCATTTCACGTCGATCCCGAAGGCGCGCTCCCACGCCTCGAGCACCCGGGCGCCGCCGGGGTGAAGCGCCCAGTGGCGGATGTCCTCGACGCGGACGCCCCACGACTCGAGCATCCGGCGCACCGCGGGCGCCACCTTCTCGACGACGATCGAGGGGACCGACTTCGACAGGATCAGCCGGAAGCCGTCGTCGACGAAGTCCCAGCCCATGGCGTCGCGCGTGCCGGGGAAGAGCTCCGCGTCCCACGCGGCGATCCGCGGCCCGCCGTCCCCCGGGTCGACCACCGCGGCGGCCGCCCCGTCGCCGAAGAGGGCCGCGCCCACCAGGTTGACGGGCGACGCGTCCGACGGCCGGAACGTCTGGCCGCACAGCTCGACGGAAAGGAGGACCGCGCGCCCCTGGAGCGCCTGCGCCGCGCGCCCCAGCATCGCCGCCCCGCCCGCGCACCCGATCCCGAAGAGCGGGTTGCGCTGGCAGTCGGGCCGGAACCCCAGGTCCGCCGCGAGAAGCGCATCGACGCTCGGCGTGGCCAGCCCGGTGGTCGTCGTGAAGTAGAACTGGTCGACCTCGCTCGGCCGGACGCGCGCGCGGTCGAGCGCCTCCCGCACGGCCCGGCCGCCGAGCCGGACGGCCTGGTCGACGAAGTCCGCGTTGCGCTTCGAGAACGGGCGGTCCTCGAAGTAGTAGGAGACGGGAAACGACAGGTACCGGTCGCCGACGCCGGCCCGGTCGAAGATCTCCATCAGGGCCGTCAGGTGGGGCCGGTCCCGGAAGTACCGCGCGCACGCCTCCCGGGCGTCCCGCTGCGTGATCCGGTGCTCGGGAAGGGCGACCGCGGTCGACGCAATGCGGGCCATGACTCCTCTATCTCCGGGTCCCCGGGCCTCCAGACATATAATCTACAGGGGGCCGCCCTTATTCGGGTCGCCGGAACTGTGCGGCTCCCGGCGTCGTATCAATGGCGGCGGGACGTATTGATTCGGGAGATTCCTATGTTCATTGCCATGATCCTCGGACTCGTCGCGGCCGTCGCGCCGCAGGAGCGGGGCCAGGACGACGTGATCCAGCTCAAGGGCGAGGGCAAGCTCCTCGTCGGCAAGATCACGGCCGTCACCGAGAAGACGATCGAGATCACCACCAAGGACGGCAAGCTCACCCTCGACATCGGCCAGGTCCACCCCGCCTCCGTGTACCGGGTCCGCTCGACCCGGATCGACGCGAAGAGCGCCGGGGACCACTGGGCGCTCGGGGATTACTGCAAGTCGAACGGCCTCTTCCCCTTCGCCGCCGAGGAGTACGACAAGGCGGCCGCGATCGACGCCTCGCTGAAGGAGAAGGCGAAGGTCGCGAAGGACGAGATGCGCAGCGAGGACGCGCGCTCGAAGTTCGAGCAGGCGAAGCGGCTGGGCGCGGAGAAGAGGTACGTCGACGCCCTGGACCTCCTGAAGCAGCTCGTCGAGCGATTCGCGGACACGCCCTACTTCGAGGAAGCCAAGAAGGAGCTCGACAAGCTCACCGCGGAGGTGGCCAAGGAGAACGAGGCGAAGAAGGCCGAGATCGAGGAGAAGAAGCGGAAGAAGGAAGCGGAGGCCGCGGCCGCCGCGGAGAACGCCGAGAAGGCGGACTTCAAGCGCGCCCAGGACCTGATCGGGGAGGCCCGCGCCTCCTGGAACGAGGGCCTGGAATGGGAGGCCAAGGCGAACCTCACGAAGGCGGACAAGGCCTGGAAGGCGTCCGACGCCCGCCTTTCCGCCGCGGGAGGGCTGTGCGAGAAGCTCGCGAAGTCGAACGACGTCAACATGATCAACTCCGCCAAGGAGCTCGAGAAGACGATCGACGGCTGGATCGTCCGGACGTGCTACCGCCTCGGCCGCCTCTGGGCGACGGAGCTGAACTACACCGAGGCGATCGGCTGGCTCAACAAGGGCCTGAAGTTCGAGCCCGACAACCACCTGATCAACGAGGTGCTGCTGACCCTGACCCAGCTGAAGATGAGAAAGAACGCGGCGGGCGGGGGGTACTGAGGGCGATTTGGGATTGGCGATTTGAGATTTGCGATTCCCAAATCCCAAATCCCAAATCTCAAATCCCAATTCGTTTCCCAGCGCGAAATCATGCCCACTCAAGGGGCGCTCCGGCACACCGTGCTGGAGGCGCGCATGAACAAAGAGCCCGGAGGTGTGAGAAATCTGGAGATCTACAACATCGGCCACGCGCTTGCGAACCGTATCCACGAGATGACGCTGCGTCTGCCGAAACTCGAGTTGTTTGAGGAAGGGTCCCAAATCCGGAAGTCCTCGAAGAGCGTGACCGCACTCTTGGTCGAGGGGTACCGCCTTCGAAAGTACCGGGACAACTTCCTGTTCTACCTCTGGCGGGCGTTGGGATCAGCCGACGAGACGAAGGAACACCTGGCCTACCTTTACGAGACGGGCTCGCTTAAAGACCCC
>DASRJF010000263.1:0-3050 GCA_035649615.1 Planctomycetota bacterium
GATGATGGTCGGCTCCGTGATGCGCCCCTTCTTGAGGTGCTCCACGTCCTCCCGCTTGAACTTCATCTTGTTCTCGTCCCGGAAGGCGCGGAGTTCGCCCTCGGAGACCATTCGCTTGAGGTCCTCCTCGGACAGCTCAAGTTCCCGCATGACCTCTTCGAAGGAGAAATACTCGACCATCGATGCACCTCCGTGACCGAACCGACCCTAGTCCTTCTTCATCTTCTGCTTGAGCGTGTTCAGGACTTCCTTGGCTGACGGCGCTTCCTGGTTGTAGTCCTGGAGCTCGATGTCGTAGGCGATGTCGCGCGCCGCCGCGAGCTTCATCTTCTCGCCCTGGCGCTCGATCTTGTACAGGCACAGCGTGATCTGCGTCCCCTTCAGGATGCCCGCGTCCTCCTCGCCCCGCAGCCGGAGCTTGGGATGCGGCTGGTGCTCATGGAGGACCCACAGCATGTCGTACCGGTTGGGCTCCGAGCTCCCCGTGGCCAGCGTGAATTTCCCCTGGTTGTCCACGCCCTGCATGGCGTACGCCGCCGGTTCGCGGCCCTGCATGAGGAGGGCTCCCCCGAGGAGGAAGATGAGGCCCGCCATGATTCCCATCGCGAAGTACGTCCATTTCTGCATAACCGTCTCCTGAGGAAGTTCCCGCCGGCCGCCCATTACACAACCGCCCTTCGAAAGCTGTCAAGCACTTGAGGAGGGCCGCGGGGCCTCGGTTTCCTAGACGGCCCCGGGGCCCCATCTCTTGCACGTTTCCGAAACACGCCGGGTTCCCACATTCCGGAAATGTGACACGGCCCGGCCCCCCCGGGTTGCATCGGGATTCCTACGGCCCGGATCTACTTGTTCAGGTTGGCCAGGTCCTTGAAGTGCTTGTAGACCTCCTTGGCCTGCAGCCCCACCTGGTTCAGGTCCTGGAACTCGATGTCGTAGGCGATGTCCCGCGCCGCCACCAGCTTCATCTTCTCGCCCTGGTTCTCGACCTTGTACAAGGCCAGCGTGATCTGGTTCGCCTTCGCGAACGCCGCGTCGTCGCCGCGGTCCTTCCGGAGCTTGGGATGGGGCGGATGCTCGTGGAGGACCCACAGCATGTCGTACCGGTTGGGTTCCGAGCTGCCCACCGCCACCGTGAACTTGCCCTGGTTGTCGACCCCCTGCATCGCGTGCGCGTTCGAGCAGCCCTGCAGCAGGTGCATCCCGACGAACATCAGGGCCAGCCCCGCCGCCAGGCCCTTCCACAAATTCAATTCCGTGCGCATGAGCGCCTCCTTTCGCCGGTGAGAGCGGCGGCCGCGCCCCAAGGTTGCATCGGAAGCGAGTCCAACGTGCAAGGTCCAACGTGATCCAAGGCCCGGGGTCCAATGCCGGGTCTTTGGACCGGGGACTTTGGATCACTTTGGACTTTGAACCCAGGACGAGTACGATAGAAGCGTCGATGACCGCCATCCTCCTGGCCCTGGCCCTCGTCCAGGATCCGGTCGGCGAGGAGATCCGCGCCCTCCTTCGCCGCCTGGAAAGCTCCACCGGCACGCCGACCGAGACGGCGGAGACGCTCCTCCGGCTCAATCAAGCCGTCGAACAGATCGCCCCCAGCGCGGCGCGGAATATCCTGGGCGAGGCCTTTCGCGGCGAGCGGATGCCCGCCGCGCGGCGGCTGGACCTGGCCGAGACGATGTACGGACTCGAGGACCGCGAGTCCTGGAACGACGAAGCGGGCCGCATCGCGCTCGACGCCTCGGAATCCGCCGAGACCCGGATGCGCGCGGCCCTGCTCTTGGCCCGGGCGGGGGCGCCCGGCGCCGCGGAGGTGGGCCGCACCCTCGACGAACGTCTGTTCGCCGAGGGGACCGAGGGGGCCGCGCGGGCCCTCGGGAGCCACGTCCGGGAGGGCACGTCCCGGGACCTGCAGCGATTGGAGATCGATTTCCTCTTCCGCCTCTCGATCCCCGGCGCGCGCGCCGTGCTCCGCGACCTCCTGGCGGACGACGCCGTGGATCCGTCGCTGCGTATTGAGATCGCGGAACGGCTGCACGCCGCGGGCGGCCTCGACCGGGTCCGCGACGCCCGGGCGGCGCTCGAGCGGGTCCGCGGCCTGGACGCGACGCTGGCGGACCGCGTGGCCCGGCTCCTGGACGCGCTGAAGGGGATCCAGGAGGATCCCGCCTTCGCGGTCACCCCGGACACCCTCCCCGCCGCCGGGAAGAAGCCCAGGACCAGGGAGCGGGAGCGGGATTCCTCGAGCCGGGTCAACCTGATCGTCGCCGCGGGCACGGCGGGGCTGCTCGCCCTCCTCCTCGGAAGGAAACGCCGCGGTTGATGATCGGCCGCCGCGCCGCTACGATGCACCCGCTATGAAAGACGAACTGCTCGCGTCCTTCCGGGAACTCGTCCGCCGCCTCGAAGCCCTCCGGGACTCTCTTTGACGTCGGGCGCAAGGAAGCGCGCATCCGCGAGATCCAGGCCCGCATGTCCGCCCCCGACTTCTGGAATGACGCGGACGGGGCGCAAAAACTCGTTTCGGAGCTGAAGGGCCTCTCCTCGACCGTCGACGGCGTCCGTTCGCTCACCCGCGAGGTCGAGGACGAGGTCGGCCTGCTCGAGATGAGCGAGGAGGTCCGCGACCGCGCCCACATCGTCGAGGCCGGCCAGAAGCTCGAGGTCCTGGCGCCGCGGGTCGAGGCGCTCGAGCTCGTGACGCTTTTCAACGGCCCCAACGACAGCCGCGACGTCTTCCTCTCGGTCCACGCGGGGGCGGGCGGCGTCGACTCGATGGACTGGGCGGCGATCCTGCTGCGGATGTACCAGCGCTGGCTCGACAAGAACGGCTACCAGGCGACGCTCGTCGACAACCAGCCGGGCGAAGAGGCGGGAGTCAAGCGCGTGGTCCTCGAGATCCGGGGCAAGTACCCGTTCGGGTACCTGAAGAGCGAGGTGGGGGTGCACCGGCTCGTGCGGATCTCGCCGTTCGACGCGAACCACCGCCGCCATACGAGCTTCGCGAGCGTGGACGTCGTGCCCGAGTACGAGGACATCGAGATCGACATCGA
>DASRJF010000264.1:0-3535 GCA_035649615.1 Planctomycetota bacterium
GGCGCGATCATCAGCCGCAGCTTCGGATAGGTCTGGAGGATCCGCCGGTAGGTCTCGACGAGGATCTTCTCCTCGGGGTCGTGCGTGCTCCCCGCGACCAGGAGCGGGTGCTCCGCCTCCAGGCCGAACGCGGCGCGCACCTCTTCCGACGTCGCCAGCGGATCGAAGTCGAGCCGCGCGTCGAACTTCAGGTTGCCCGTGATGTGGACCCGGCTCCCGGGGATCCCGAGCTCGCGCGCGCGGTCGGCGTACTCGCGCGTCTGCATCCCCGCCTTCGAGACGCGGCGGAAGATCGACCGGAAGTACGCGATGAAGCGCCGGTAGCGGCGGTGCGACCGGTGGGAGATTCGGCCGTTCACGATCGCCACGGGAATGCCGCGCTTCTCCGCGATCCGGATGAAGTTGGGCCACACCTCGAGCTCGACCAGGACGACGGCGTCGGGTCGTATCGCGCGGAACGAGCGGCGCACCGCGAAGGAGACGTCGAGCGGAAAGTGGTGGACCCGGTCCTTCGGCCACGTCTTGCGGGCCAGGTCGCGGCCCGCCGGGGTCGTCGTCGAGAACTGGAAATCGAGATCGGGCCGCCGCGCGCGCAGCTCGTCGACGAGCGGCTTCGCGAGCGTGACCTCACCCACCGAGGCGCAGTGGATCCAGAGGCAGGGGCGGCTTCCGTCCCGCGGCGGGAGTCCGCCGAGCCGCTCGCCCATGCCGGCGCGGAAGACGGGATCGGTCCACGATTTGTAGGCGAGCCACGGGGAGAGAATCAGCCCGGCGGTGGCGTACCCGACGTCGAGCAGGAGACCCATGTATCAGCATCCTGCATCCTGCATCCCGCATCCGGGAAGCCCCTGGATGCCGGATGCCGCCTACTGGATGCTCCCCTTCACGCGGCCGTCACCCCGTGACACTTCTTGTATTTCTTTCCCGATCCGCACGGGCAAGGATCGTTCCTCCCGGTCTTGGGTCCCGACGCCACGAACGGCTTCGGCTTCTCCTCCGCCTCCTCGCCGCCGCCGCCGTTGTCCCCCTCGGACCCGCCCTCGAACGCGCCGACCTCGGCCTTCGATTCCTGCCCGGCCTTCCACCGCCGCGCCAGCCGCTCCTCGTCGGCCGAGACGCGCCGCATCCGGAACATGAGCGACGTCACGTCGTCTTCGAGCGCCTCCATCATGCCTTCGAACGCGGCCGTCGCCTCGCGCTTGTACTCGATCTTGGGGTCGCTCTGGGCGTAACTGCGCAGGCCGATGATGTCCCTCAACTGGTCCATGTTGTACAGGAGGTCCTTCCACTTCTCGTCGATCTTCGACAGCAGGACGAACCGCTCCATCGACCGGAGGATCTTGTCGCCCACGTCGGCGACCTGGTCCTTCTTCGCGGCGACGATCTTGTCCACGGTCATCCGGGCCGCCTCGGCCCGGCCGCGGCTGGCGACGGCGGACGTCTCGACCGAGACCTCGAACTCATTCTGGACGTGGTGGCAGAACATCGCCGCCTCCGGAGCGGGCGTGTTGTGCTCCTGGAGATGGCGCCGCGAGAGACCCTCGATCCGCTGGCGCACCTCGTCGACGCCGACCTCGAACGGCCGGGCCGCGTACAGCCGCTCCGCGTCGGCCACGGCCCGCTCCTCCATCGCCTTCCCGTCGCGCGCATCGCCCAGCGCCGGCTCGACGCCGAACCGCTCGACGTACCAGGCGATGAACCCCGCCTTGTCCGGTTCCGACCCCTGGAGCAGCAGCCGGTCCGCCGCGGAGGCGATCCGGTTCCGCACCATGTCCTGGATCTGCTCGCGCACGGCACCCTTTTCGAGGATGCGCTGGCGCATCCCGTACACGACCCTGCGCTGCTGGTTGCGGACCTGGTCGTACTCGACGAGGTTCTTGCGGATGTCGAAGTTGCGCGCCTCGACGTTCTTCTGCGCCTTGCCGATCGCGCGCGTCACGAGCCTCGACTCGATGCGTTCGCCCTCCTTGAGGCCCATCTTCATCAGCAGGCCCTTCATCCACGGCGGGGCGAACTTCCGGAAGAGGTCGTCGTCGAGCGACAGGAAGAACTGGCTGGATCCCTGGTCGCCCTGCCGCGCGCAGCGGCCGCGGAGCTGGTTGTCGATGCGGCGCGCCTCGTGGCGCTCGGTGCCGAGGATGTGGAGCCCGCCGAGCGCGGCGACGCCGTCTCCGAGCAGGATGTCCGTGCCGCGGCCCGCCATGTTCGTCGCGACGGTCACCGCCCCCTTCTGGCCCGCCTTCGCGACGATGTACGCCTCCTTCTCGTGGAACTTCGCGTTCAGCACCTCGTGCTTGATCCCGCGCAGCTTGAGTCGCTCCGCGAGGACCTCGGACTTGGCGACCGACGTCGTGCCCGCCAGGATGGGCCGCCCGGTCGCGTGGAGCCGGGCGATCTCCTCCTCGATCGCGTCGAACTTCTCGCTCTCGCTCCCGTAGACGACGTCGGGATAGTTGTCGCGCCGGAGGGGCCGGTTGGGAGGCACGATGCAGACGTCGAGCTTGTAGATCTTGTCGAACTCGCCGGCCTCGGTGGCCGCCGTGCCGGTCATGCCCGCGAGCTTCGCGTACATCCGGAAGTAATGCTGGAGCGTGATCGTCGCGTACGTCTGCGACTCCTCCTGGATCTTCAGCCGCTCCTTGGCCTCGACCGCCTGGTGGAGGCCGTCGCTCCACCGCCGGCCGGGCATCATGCGGCCCGTGAACTCGTCGACGATGATGACCTCGCCGTCCTTGTTCACGTAGTCGCGGTCGAGCTTGTAGAGGTGGTGGGCCTTGAGCGCGGTCTCGATGAAGTGCGGCCACTCCATGTTGTCGCCGGTGTAGAAGGAGCCGACGCCGACCTGCTGCTCGGCCTTCTCGATCCCCCGCTCCGTGAGGATGATCAGGTGCTCCTTCTCCTTCACCACGAAGTCCTTGGTGTGGATCTTCTCGCGGTCCTTCCCGATGATCTCCTCGCCCGGTTCGAGCGTCCGGGCGACGCGGTCCGCGGTGTAGTACTTGTCCGTCGACTCCTCGGTCGGGCCGCTGATGATGAGCGGGGTGCGGGCCTCGTCGATCAGGATCGAGTCGACCTCGTCGACGATCGCGTAGGCGTGGCCGCGCTGGACCTGGTCCTCCTGGCGGACCTTGAGGTTGTCGCGGAGGTAGTCGAATCCGAACTCGTTGTTCGTGCCGTACGTGATGTCGGCCCGGTACGCCTCGGCGCGGTCGACCGGCTTGAGGAACCGGAGGCGCTCCTCGGGATCGGGCATCCAGTTGCGCTCGAAGCGGAAGGACTGTTCGTGCTGGATCGACGCGACGGTGACGCCGAGGAAGTCGTAGAGGGGCCCGTTCCACTGGCAGTCGCGGCGCGCGAGGTAGTCGTTGACGGTGACGATGTGGACGCCCTTCTTCCCGAGCGCGTTCAGGTAGGCGGGGAGCGTGGCGACGAGCGTCTTGCCCTCGCCCGTGCCCATCTCGGCGATCTTCCCCTCGTGCAGGACGATGCCGCCGATGAGCTGGACGTCGAAGTGGCGCATCTTGAGCGTGCGGCG
>DASRJF010000265.1:0-2951 GCA_035649615.1 Planctomycetota bacterium
GATGCAGGAAAAGCTCTCGCACGGCTTGATGCAGCCGTCCGTCGCGAAGGATCCCGAGACGCTGCTGGACGGACTCGAGGACGCCGATCACAACCTGGGCGATTACTGGGAAGACGCGATGGCGATCGTGAGCCTGAGCTCCCTCCCCATGCGCGGGCCGCTCTGGAAGGTGATCGACCACGTGCGCGACGGCAAGGACTACAAGGTCGCCATCGAGATGGTGACCGGGAAGCCGTTCGACGACTTCGTGAAGGACGCGCGCGAACACGCCACGAAGTCGCTCCTGTCCCAAGTCGCACAGGGCCGGCCGATGTACGGGACCTACGCGGAGATCGCCCGCCTGAACGAGGAGTCGGGGGCGCTCTGCGAGACGTTCCTCAAGCAGTGGCCCAAGGTCCCCCTGCGGTCGGCGGTTCTCTATTACCGGGCCAAGGCCGCGAAGGACGAGGGCCTCGCGGCTTTCGACGAGTTCCTCGCCTCCGCGCGCGAGCCGCACGGCAAGGTCGACTTCATCGACGACGCGAAACTCCGCAAGGCCCGGCTGCTCGCGAAGAAGGACCGCGCGAAGGAGTCCGCGGAGCTCTACGCCGACATCGTGTACTGGCACATTGGCTCGGCGGTCGCGATCGACGCGCTCTACGAGTGGGGATTGCTGATTCACCCGGACGCCAAGGCCGCCCCGCTCCTGAAGCGGGCGCTCGAGCTCGCCCCGAAACATCGCCTCGCAGACAAGGCGAAGAAGCTCGTCGAGTGATGGAGTTCTTGAAAATCGTCGCCCTCAGCCTGGTGGCCGCCGTTCTCTACGGCATCATCCAGGACCAAGTGACCGTGCGAGTGTGCGTTGAGTACTTCACGATCGGCCATCCTCCCGTGTTCGCAACCGATTCCCCCGCGCTCCTGGCGTTCGGCTGGGGCGTGATCGCCACTTGGTGGTATGGATTGCTGCTTGGTGTCCCGTTGGCCGCTTCCGCGCGGCTAGGGTCGCGGCCGAAGACTGACGCACACTTGATGCGCCAGCCGATGGCCTTTCTCCTGATCCGAATCGCCTGTTACACGCTCATCGGTGGAATCGCGGGATACGTCGCCGCACGGCAGGGCTGGGTCCGGTTGATCGGACCGATTGCAGGACGCATCCCACCCGATCGTGAAGCCGCCTTCATCGCGGTGCTGTGGGCGCACGTGACCGCTTATGGTTCCGCGGCGGTGGAAGGGATTGTCTTCTGCATCCGAACATGGCGTCGCCGGGGAGCTCCGGCGCAGACCGCCTACTGACGCTTCTGAAACCACCCCATCGCGACATCGTCGAGGTAGGACCCGTCCTCGAGCTTGAGCCGCTTGATCAGCCGCCCCTCTTCGACGAATCCGAACTTGCGGTAGAGCGCGATGGCCGCCTCGTTCGACGCGCGCACCAGGAGCTCGATCTTGCCCACGGACGGATTCGCCGAGGCCCAGTCGACGAGGTCCTTCATGAGCGTCGTTCCGACGCCCCGCCGCTCGAACCCGGGATGGACGACGATCGTCAGGCGGACGACGTGGGCGAGCCGCTCGAGGGACATGGGTTCGAGCACCGCGTGCCCGACCGGCCGGCCGTCCTCCTCCGCGACGACGTACCGGCCGCGGGCCTGGAGCTCGGCGATCTTGGCGGCGAACGACTCGACCTTCAATTCGTGGGGATGGCTGACGAGCTTCCCCGGCGTCCCGGCCGTTTCAACCTCGGCGGCGCAGATCATCTCCGCGTCCTCAACGCGGGCCGGGCGGACGATCAGCGCTCACTCCTTGCCGGGAAGCGGGATGTTGCGGATCTCGAACCGGACCACCTTCGTGATCCGGCCGGCCGTGGCCTTGTACTGGATCGCCGCCACCGGGGCATCGCTTTTCAGCCGGTACTGCCACTTGTAGCCATCCCCACCGCCGCCCCCGCTCATGCCTTGCGAGACGGTCTTTCCCTCGGCGTCGACCAGGTTCAACCAGGGCATGCTCCCCCCGTATTCGCTCCGGCCGCCGCCGCGGTAGGTAAATTCCAGCGTCGCCTCCGCGCCCTTCTGCTCGAATTTCTTCACCCGGACGGTCATGGATCCGATCTGGAATTCCTTGCCGTCCACCAGCTCCGCCACGGGAACCTCGCCGTCGACGTTCCGCATCGGAAACGTCAGCGCCGCCCGGCAGCGGATGTACTCGATCGCCTTGGCGTCGCGAGCGGGAGCCTGCACTGCGACCGTCATCCGGGCCAGGCCCAGGCCCGCCCCGCCGTGTCGACGCTCGAACTCCACGACGTCCGGATCTTCCTGGTCCTCCAGGGGAACCTCCCCCATCCCGTGCTGATGCATCTCCACGCCGAGCAACGACCATCCGCGATCGTCCAGGGCTTCCTCCAGCCGCACCCCCGGCGTCGCCTGGGCGAGATCCGTGCCGGGCTGGGCGTCGTATCGAAGCGTCACGTTGACGGTTCGCGTCGTGCCGGAGAGTCTCCGCGTCGTGGTCACCTGGACGTTCTCGACCTCGAACCGGAACCGCTCCCCGTGCCCCACGGCCCGCGGGAGCGCGGCGGATCCGTCGAGCGAGATCTCGTCCTTGCTCGATCTCACCTGTCCGGCCCCAAGGGCTCGACAAAGCTCGTCCAAGGACTGCAGGACGGGTGAGCCCTTCCAACCGATCGTGACTTTCTTGCTCTCGTCCAGCTGGCTCGCCTCCACCTTCAGCCCGGTCTGACTCCGCACGGCCTTCAAGATCTCTCCCACGGTCCGTTCCGCGCGTTCGAGCGTCACGGTGGCGGGTGCGGCGAGACGCACTCCTGCTTCGGGGGCCGGATCCTGGAGCGCGAACAGGAGGAGGGCGGTGAGCATCATTCCCCCTTGGGCAGCGGAATGTCCTTCATCTCGATCGGCACTTCGATCGTCTTGTGTCCCACGTAGGCCCGGACCCGGAGCTGGACGACGTCGTCTCCGCGGACA
>DASRJF010000266.1:0-6015 GCA_035649615.1 Planctomycetota bacterium
CTTCATGAGCTCCTCGCCCGCGGGCTCCTGCAAGAGGCGCGCGACATCGGACGCCAGCTCGGTCAGCTTCAGGTTCTTCACCATGTCCAGCGCGATGGACCGCACCGTGAATTCGTCCTTCATCAGGACCCAGCGGACCGTCGCGATGGCCACCGGACGCTCGACGCGTCCGACCAGGTTGACCGCTTCCCGGCCCACCTTCGGGTCGGGATGGCGGAGCGCCTCATGGACCGGCGTGGCGACGTTTCCCGGCCCGGCCAATTCCAGGACCTCGAGCACGTGCGTGATCCGGTCCGACGCCGCTTCCGCCCGCACGAGCCGCGCCAGGTCCTGCTGGGCGGTGCCCCCGATCTCCTTGAGCGCGACCGCGGCCATGCGCCGCACTTCCGACGAGGGATGCGTGGCGACGATCTCGGTCAACGGCGGAATCATCGGGGCGCCGAGGACCGACAGGATCTGGATCGCCATGTGGCGCAAGGTCGCCGCCGAGTTGCGCAGCATGTCGAGCGCGGGCTCGCCGCCTCCGTCCGCCGCCAGCGTCTGGAGCTTGGACTGCAGGCTCATCTTGAACTCCCGCGGCGTGGCCGCGGCGTCGAGCTTCGGCCGCACGGCCGCCGAGAGGAACCCGGCGAGGAGCGGAAGACGGCGCGCGTCCAGCGCCCCCTTCGCCCACGACCGGACCGCCTCCGCGAGCAGGCGCAGGGAGTCGGGGTCCGTCTCCTCCAGCAGGCACGCCTGCAGCGGCTCGCGGAGCGTCGAGATGAGCTTGTCCCGGCTCTCGCCCGACGCGTCGGCGAGGAGACGCGTCGCCATCAGGATGGCCCGTCTCCTCCAGGAGGCCGACTTCTCGCCCAGGCAGGAGGCGACGCGGGTCACGAGCGCGTCCGCCAGGTCGTCGAGATCGCCGAACCTCAGCGTCTCGATCATGAGCGGCAGTTCCTTCTCGGAGCGTTCCGAGAGGAAGTAATCGATGGGCGAGATCAGGCAGGCGCGCGCCCGGAGATCGACCCGGATGACGAGGTACCCGGGCGACGCGTTCCGGACGGGCCCGATCGGGATGGGCTCCGACACCTCCTCCAGCACCGCGTCCTCGTCCCTCTCCGGCCGGGTCACGACCGGCAGGTGCAGGTCGGAGATGCGGTCGTGGGGGACGTCTTCCTCTTGGATCCGGAAAACCAGCTGGCGGGTGCGGGTCCCCGCGATGATCCCCTCCGCGGTCACGATGTCCGTGACCGCCAGGACGCTCACGAGGACGCGCAGTTCGTCCTGCGGCGCGCCCGCCATCAGGGAGAAGCTCGCGAGGCGCTTCGTCCTCAGCTCGTCGGAGAGGAAGGCCGCGACCTCCCGGCCCTCGTCCGGGGACGCCGCGAGGCCGTTGATGAGCAATCCATCCTCCTCGCGCCGGACCGTGATCCGGCCGGCCTCGTCGAGCAGCTGCTCGATCGAGTTCGCCGCGGCCAGGAAGGCGGCGTCGGTCAGTTCCTGTCCCGGCGGGTATAGGCGCAGGTTCTCCGCCGCGCCCTTGAGGAATCTCATGGCCCGCCAGAAGAGCTTGAGGTCCTCGCCCCTCAGCAGGCGCTCGGGCGCCAGGCCCGACAGTCGGACGGTCGCCGTTTCGCTTTCCTTCACCACGTACCGCCGCTGGACGATGTCGACGTGCGACATGCCCTCCCGCTCCAGGAGGTCGTCCCAATGCTCCGAGGGCGTCGTCGGCTTGTTCATCGGGGCGGCCAGGCCCGCGATGAGGGAGTCGAGCTCCCGCTCTTCCAGGTGCTGGCCCAGGGTCAGCGTCCCCACGAGCCGGTCGACGAGCAGGAGGCGAAGCTCGGGAAATTCGGAGCCCGAATCGACGGCGTACCCCAGGCCGTTCACGCGCAGCTCGCGGGGCGCCGTGGAAAACGTGACGCGGGGCGATTTCTTCGCGAGCGCGGTCCACGTTTTCCACGCCTTGTCCCGGTAGGAATCGGCCACCTGCTTCCACTGGGGATAGATCCGCCGGAGCCGGACGCACGCCTTGAGGGCGTCGAGGAAGGCGAACGCGGCTTCCGAGGCGTCGCGCGCCAGCGGCTCCCTCGCCTCCTCCAGGCGGACCGGACGCGCGGGCCGGGCGGGCTCGGTGCTCTCCTCCACCTCGGCCAGTTCCTGGGCGCCCCGGGCCACCTGCGCGTGGAAGATCATCTCCGCCCGGACCCCCGCCTGGTCGACCGCTCGCAGGCGGAGCACGGCGGACGCCCGGCGATGGGTCTTCAGCCTCGAATCCTTGGTGAGCAGGCGGTACCGGACGTCGCGCGCGTGGCCCGACGTGAACTCCCAATCGTCGAGCCCCGCGGCGGGCACGGGCCGGATCACGCCCGCCGCGGCCGCGACGTCCACGTCATCCTGCACGGCTGCTTCGTGCCGGCCCAGGGTCTCCTGGAGCGTGTGCAGATCGAACTGGGCGCCCAGGACGGCCGCGCGCCCGGTCAGTTCGTACGCCTCCGGGCCCAGGGCCTCGAAGACCGACCGCAGCACGTCTTCGACCGTCGGCGGCAGGTCCGTCCGCTCGATGGGCGTCACATTCCAGCCATCGCCCGTTTTCAGCACGCGCCCGCGGAGGATCATCGACCGGATGGCCTCCGTCAGGTAAAGCGGATTCCCCCGCGAGGCCTCCGCCAGCGTCTCGGCGAAGCGACCGGTCCGCCGGAATCCCGGCAGGATCGCCTCGACAATGCGGATGAGATCGGCCTCCGGGAGCGGCCCCAGGTGGACCGCCTGCAACTTCTTCGCCCTCGTGAAGTCCGCGATGAATTCGACGAGGGCCCGGTTGCGCTCGGGGCGCAGCGCCGCCGCGTTGCCGGTGACCGCCAGCGCGGCCCCGACCGCGAGCGCAGGATCGTCCACGAGGGAGCGGATCAGGTCGAGCGTTCCCCGGTCGACGTGCTGCGCCTCGTCGACGAGGACCAGGAAGGGCTCCGAGCCCGCGATGGCCAGGAACAACTCCTTGAGTGCCGCTTCCGGGGCGACCGGGTCGGACGGGGCCGCCGGTTCCTTCTCGGGCCGCCAGGACGCGAGGGAAGGCACGAGGTCCGCGAGGAGCGACCTCCGGGGCGCGTCGAATTGCCTCTGGAGGCCGTCGACCAAGTCGGGCCGCGTGGCGAAATGCCGGTTGACGGCGATGAGGAACGCGCTGCCGTAGACCTGCTTCCTCGAGGCGGCCCCCACCATGTGGAGCGACCGGATGGCCGCCGTCGAGGCCTTGCGGGCGGTTTCCCGGAGAAATCGGCTCTTGCCGACGCCCGGGTCCCCCTGGACGAGGAGGACGGAAGACTGTTTCCCGCGCAGATGGGCTACGAACTCGTCCGCGGACGCGAGCTCGACCGTCCGGCCCTCGAACGTCGGGGACGGCAGGGCGTCGAGGGAGCGCCGCTCGGCGACGACGTTCTCGTCGAGCTTTCCTGAAACGGCCACCCGCTTGCCCCCGGCGCGCTTGGCGGCGAAAAGCGCGCGCGAGGCGGCCTCGAGGACCGCGTCCGGGGACTGGCCGTCATCGGGGAACCCCGCCACGCCGGCCGCGATCGGGGGATCGGCCTTCTGCCTTTCGGCCGGGCCCAGGAGCGGCGGATCGATCAAGTCCGCCAGGAACTGCTCGACGAAGACCGCGGCCTCGTCCCGGGTGCGGCCGCGCAGGAGGAGCGCGAAGGAATCGCCTCCATGGCGCGCGAGGGTGTCGGACGGGCCGGTGGCCTGGCGCAGGCGGTCGGCGAAGTCGCGCAGGAGCTGGCCGCCGCGGGCGCGCCCGAGCTGCTCGTTGACGGTGCGGAATCTCTCGAAATCGAACAGGACGAGGGCGACGGGCTCGCGTCCGCTTCGGCCCTTGAGAATCTGGAGCAGGGAGCGGCGATTGTGCAGTCCGGTGAGGTCGTCCTGGACCAGGAGTGGGGCGTAGTCCTCCCGCCGCATGCCCATCGTGAAGTTCTCCCGTCGCCCCGGACCCCTCCGGAGGACCCCATCTTATTCAAAGTTTCCAACGGCAGAAACCGAATCCCGACGCGGACCGGGAATTCGGACGCGCGAGATTATGTTTCAGGAGTGGAGGCATCGCAATGATCGCCGTCAGGAAATCGGAGGAGCGGGGACGGGCGGATCACGGCTGGCTGGACACGCGGCACACCTTCTCGTTCGCGGACTACCACGATCGCGCCCACATGGAATTCCGGGATCTGCGCGTCCTCAACGAGGACCGCGTGGCGCCGGCCGCGGGCTTCCCGGCGCACGGGCACGCCGACATGGAGATCCTGACGGTCATCCTGGAGGGCGCGCTCCGCCATAGGGACAACCTGGGCACGTCGTCCGCGATCCGGCCCGGCGAGGTCCAGAGGATGACGGCCGGGACGGGCGTGATCCACAGCGAGATGAACGAGTCCAGGACCGATCCGGTCCACTTTCTCCAGATCTGGATCAAGCCGGAGCGGCGCGGGCTGACCCCGGGCTACGAACAGAAGGACTTTTCGAAAGAGAAGGGCCCGCTGGTCCCGGTCGCGTCGCGCGACGGCCGCGGCGGGTCGCTCACCATCCACCAGGACACGACGGTCTACCGCGCGCGCCTGGCGCCCGGCGAGGAGGCGGTCCACGAGCTTGCTCCCGGGCGCCACGCGTGGGTGCAGGTGGCGGGCGGCGAAATCGAGGTCAACGAAATGCCCCTGGCGGCGGGCGACGGAGCCGCTATAAGCGGAGAGAAATCCGTACGGATGCGGGCGAAGGCCGGCGCGGACGCGCTGCTCTTCGATTTGGCTTAAGCAGATCTTTCACTTCCAGCACCCCGGGAAACCGGGAGAGGGACGACCCATGAACGACGACAAGCTCCTTGACGCCTATTCGCAGGCCGTAGTTTCCGCGGTGAAGCAGGCCGCGCCGTCGGTGGTGAACATCGACGTGGCCACCGCGGGCCGCCGCTCGGGCACGGGCTCGGGCTTCGTGCACACCCCGGACGGGTTCATCATCACGAACAGCCACGTCGTCCACGAGGCGGTCGCGATCGGCGTGACGCTTCCGGACGGCCGCAGCTACCAGGCGGACCTGGTGGGTGATGACCCGCCGACCGACTTGGCGCTGCTCCGGATCAGCGCGCCCCCGCTCTCCGCGATCGGGGCGGGAGATTCGGCGGCGCTCCAGGTGGGCCAGCTCGCGATCGCCATCGGCAACCCGTTCGGGTTCGAATGCACGATCACCGCGGGCGTCATCAGCGCCACGGGGCGGTCGCTCCGGTCCATGTCGGGCCGGCTCATCGACAACATCATCCAGACGGATGCCGCGCTCAACCCCGGGAACTCGGGCGGGCCGCTGGTCACGTCGGCGGGAGAGGCGGTCGGCATCAACACGGCGATCTTCCCGGGTGGCCAGGGGATCTGCTTCGCGATCCCGATGAACACGGCGAAGTGGGTGACGGCGAGCCTGATGAAGGACGGCCGCGTGCACCGGAGCTGGCTGGGCGTGGCGGCGGGCGTGATGCGGCTTCCGCGCCGCCTGACGCACGAGCTGGGCCTGGACCTCGAGCACGGGGTCATCGTGACGAGCGTGGAGCCGGGAAGCCCGGCCGAGAAGGCGGGACTCCGGCCGCGCGACATCATCGTGGCCTTCGGCGAGGCGCCGACGCCCGACGTGGACGCGCTGCACCGGCTCCTGACCGGCGAGATCAGCGGCCAGCGCGCGGCGCTGACGATCTTGCGCGGCGGGAAGAAGGTCACGCTCGACGTGGTGCCGGCGGAGGCGCCGGGGAGGGCAAGTTAGCGGCGCTGGAACAGCTCCTGGGTCTGCTTCGCCCTGAGGATGCCCGGTCTCATCTCATCCCATTGTTTCCGCGCGATGTCCGCGGGATCGGGACGGTACAGATCGGTGACCGTGAGCGCCTCGTCATAATTGCCCAGTTCCCAGTAACACTGGACCAGCGCGGAAGAGAGGAGCCGGCGGTTCACGTTCCGTGTTCGGGCCGCGCCGGCAATTCTGAACAAGGTTGTCGCATGCCCAGGCCGGGACAGA
>DASRJF010000267.1:0-3237 GCA_035649615.1 Planctomycetota bacterium
CGGACTCGTCCCAGCAGCCGGCGAGCAGCGCGGCGACGAGCAGCGGCACAACCTTGGACACGTTCGCGGTTTTCATGGGTTCTCCTTTGTCCTTGGATTCCTCAACCGACCACAACTTGCGGGAGGAACCCGACGCGCCGAGCCCTCCAAAGACTACTTGTAAGGCGTTTGAGAAATTCTGATCGGAGTTACCATGGGCGCCATGCCCGGGGCCTTCACGACCACGATCTGGGACACGATCCGGCAGGCCAAGTTGGGCGAACCGGAGGCGGTCGACCGGATCCTCAGGAAATACCGCGAGCCGGTCGTGGCCTTCATCCGCGGTCGGGGTCACTCGCCGGAGGATGCCGAAGACCTGGCCCAGGACGCCTTTCTCGTCATCGTCCGTGACGACCTCCTCGCGAAGGCCGACAAGGTGCGCGGCCGCTTCCGAGACTTCCTCCGCGGCGTCGTGAAGAATGTGCTCGCCAACGCCGGACGCGTGCGTCGCGCGGCGAAGCGAGGCGCCGGAACCGAGCTGCTTTCCCTTGAGAGCGTCCTGGGGGATTCAGGCCCGGTCGATGAACAGGATGAGGCGTTCGACGGCGAGTGGATCCGCAACCTGGTCGCGCTCTCGCTCGACAGGCTCCGCGAATCGGATGAGCGCTACCACCAGGCGCTCCGGCTCCAGCGGGACGAGGGACGCTCCCTCGAGGAAATCGCCTCGGCAATGAACGTCACGGCGAAGCAAGTCGGCAATTTTCTCCAGCAGGCGCGGAAGAAGCTCGGTGACCTCATCCGCCGCGAGGTCCAGGCCTATTGCTCCTCCTCCGCCGAATTCCGCGACGAAGTTGACTACCTGAAGCGGTTCCTCGCCGCGACGGAGAAGGCCTGACAGCATCCTCTTGACCGACCCCGGCCACGCCAGTAGCCTTGCCGGACCCATGAAAATCGGCGTCCCCCGCGAGACCGCGTCCGGAGAGAAGCGCGTCGCGCTCGTCCCGGAAACCGCGGCGAAGCTCGTCAAGCGGGGGCTCGAGGTTGTCGTCGAAGCGGGGGCGGGCGTTCCCGCCACGTACGCCGACGCCGAGTACGAGAAGGCGGGGGCGACGATTGGGGATCCCTGGTCCGGTGACCTCGTCCTCAAGGTCCAGAAGGAATCGGCGTCCGGCGCCACCAAGCTGAAGGAAGGCGCGACCCTCGTCTCGTTCCTGTATCCCCTGCAGAACACGGACGTCGTCCTGGCCATCGCCCGGCGGAAGGCCGGCGTGATCGCGGTCGACATGATCCCGCGCACGTCGCTCGCGCAATCCATGGACGCGCTCTCGTCGCAGGCCAACCTCGCGGGCTACAAGGCGGTCCTCATCGCGGCGGAGCGGCTGCCGCGGTTTTTCCCGATGCTCATGACCGCGGCCGGCACGATCACGCCCGCGCGCGTGCTCGTCTTCGGCGCGGGCGTCGCGGGACTCCAGGCAATCGGCACCGCGAAGCGGCTCGGCGCCGTCGTCGAGGCCACCGACGTGCGGCCCGAAACGAAGGAGCAGGTCGAGAGCCTCGGCGGGAAATTCCTGCAGGTCACCGGCGTCGAGATCAAGCAAGGGACGGGCGGCTACGCGGCGGAGCAGTCGGAGGAGTACAAGCAGAAGCAGGCCGAGCTCGTCTCGGACCGCATCTCGAAGGCCGACGTCGTCATCACCACCGCGCTCATCCCCGGGCGGAAGGCCCCGATCCTCGTGACCGCGGCGCAGGTGAAGTCGATGCGCCCGGGCTCGATCATCGTCGACCTCGCGGCGGAGCAGGGCGGCAATGTCGAGGGCACGGTCGCCGGCCAGGAGGCCAAGGTCGGCGGCGTGACGATCGTCGGCCATCCCAACCTGCCGAGCACGATGGCGGGCGCGGCGAGCCAGCTCTACTCGCGCAATCTCGAGAAGCTCCTCGGCCACCTGCTGACGAAAGAGAACACGATGAAGTGGGACTTCAACGACGAGATCACGAAGGGCTGCGTCATCGTCCACAAGGGCGAGATCGTGAACGCGAAGGTGAAGGAAGCGATGGAGAAAGCGGGGGCCAAGGCATGACCACGGCCATCCTCGTCGGCGCCTACGTCTTCATGCTCGCGGCGTTCCTGGGCTTCCAGATCATCGCGAAGGTGCCGGCGCTCCTCCACACGCCGCTCATGGCGTTCACGAACGCGATTTCGGGCATTTCGCTGGTCGCGTCGCTTCATGCCGCGGGCTCGACTGAGTATTCGACCGTTTCCCGCATTCTCGGCTGCGTCGCGGTGATCTGCGCCACGATCAACGTCGTCGGCGGCTTCCTCATCACCGATCGCATGCTCAAGATGTTCCGCAAGAAGCCCGGAGCGAAGTCGTGAATCTCGAATTCCACCATATCGCGTATTTCGTCGCGTCGTTTCTCTTCCTGCTCGGGCTCCGCGGCCTGACGCATCCCGATTCCGCGCGCAAGGGAACGATCCTCGCCGCGCTGGGCATGCTCATCGCCGTCGCCGGCGCCGCCTGGCCGAAGGAGCACTTCAACTACTGGTACATCGTGCCCGGACTGGTCGTCGGGACGATCATCGGCATCCCGATGGGCCTCAAGATCCCGATGACCAAGATGCCGGAGCGGATCGCGCTCTCGCACTCGTTCGGCGGCCTGGCCGTCGCGCTCGTCGGCATCGTGGAGTTCAAGGAGACTCTGGACCCGACCCGTTTCCACATGGGGGCGACCGGCTTCGAAGTCCTGCTCGGCGCGCTGACGTTCACGGGCAGCATCATGGCGTTCGGCAAACTCCAGGGATTCCTGCCGGGGAAGCCTTCCACGTTCCCGTTCCAGAACTTCATCACGGTGGGCGCGCTCGTCGTCGCGGTGGCGGCGGTCGTGTACATGATCTTCGTTCCTACCGCTGGAGTGGTCTTCTACGGGATGTTCGGCCTCGCCCTGGCGCTGGGCGTCCTCCTCGTTCTCCCGATCGGCGGCGCCGACATGCCCGTCGTGATCTGTCTCCTGAATTCGTACGCGGGCCTGGCGGCCGCCGCGTCCGGCTTCGTCTTCAACAACCCCGTCCTGATCATCTGCGGCGCGCTCGACGGCGGGTCGGGGTTCATCCTCGCCCTCCTCATGAGCAAGGCGATGAACCGGTCGTTCGCGAACGTCCTCTTCGGCGCGTTCGGCAGCGACGCGACGGCCGCGGCGGCGGGCCCGGCCAAGGCGGGCGCGGCCGTCAACGAGGCGACCGTGGAAGAGGCGGCCGAGGTC
>DASRJF010000268.1:0-7040 GCA_035649615.1 Planctomycetota bacterium
GTCCCGCTGCTGGGAATCGCGAAACGACACGGACACCACGAGCGGCTCGTGGGCGGGTATCTGGTAACGGTTTCTCACGTCGCGGATGGCTCGAACCACTTCGAGCGCGGCGCCCATCCTCGACTCCAGTTTCGCATCGACCGGCCCCGGCTTCGGCCACTCCGCCCTCGTGAGCGACTCCCCGCCCAGCCGCGTCGACAGCTCCTCGGTCACGAAGGGGCAGATCGGGTGCAGGAGCCGGAGCGACACGTCGATCACGTGGCGCAGCACGCGGCGGGCCTCCTCCTCGCCGACACGCTTCTTCGTCAATTCGAGGTACCAGTTGCAGAAGTCGTCCCATACAAAGGCGTACAGCTCGTTCGCGGCGCGCCCGAATTCGTGCGCCTTGAAAGACTCGTTCACGACTTGGATCGTGCGGTTCAGGCGCGACACGATCCAGCGATCCTCCAGCTTCCAGTCCTTCTCCGGAGGAAGGCCGGGCGAACCCTCCGGCGCGCTCGCCGCCGCGTACCGGCACGCGTTCCAGAACTTCGTCACGAAATTCCGCGCCTGCTCGGTGCGGGGAACCGACAGTTTCTTCCCGAAGCGGAAGTCCTGCGAACCCGACGACAACATGGCCAGGGCAAACCTCAATGCGTCAGCGCCGTACTGCTCCATCAAGATGAGCGGATCGACACCCGTCCCCTTCGCCTTGCTCATCCGTTGACCTTCGTCGTTCATGATCGTCGCGTTGATGATCACGTCCGAGAAGGGTTCCCGACCCATGAACTCGAGGCCCATGAAGATCATGCGGGCGACCCAGAGGTTGATGATCCCGCGGTCCGTGACGAGCACCTGGGTCGGATAGAACTTCCTCAAGTCCTCCGTCTCCTCGGGCCACCCGAGCGTCGCGAAGGGCCAGAGCGCGCTCGAGAACCACGTGTCGAGGACGTCGGCGTCCTGGCGGAGCTCCCCGCTGCCGCACGTCTTGCAGGCGGTCGGCGTATCGACGGCCGCCACCACGTGCCCCGACGAGCACGTCCAGACGGGAATCCGGTGGCCCCACCAGATCTGGCGCGACACGCACCAGTCCTGGATGTTCTCCATCCAGTCCAGGTACACCTTCGCCCACCGGTCGGGATGGAATCGCACCCGGCCGGATTTGACGGCCTCGATCGCCGGCGCGGCCAGAGGCTTCATGTCCACGAACCACTGCTCGCTCAGGTACGGCTCGATGATCGTGTCGCACCGCTCGCAATGGCCCACCGGGGTCGCGTGGTCCTCCTCCTTCTCGAGAAGGCCCATCTCCTTCAGCTTCTCCAGCACCTGCTTGCGCGCCTCGAACCGGTCGAGCCCCGCGAACGGGCCCGCCTGGTCGTTCATCTTCGCCGCCTCGTCCATGACGACGACGGCCGGCAGGTCGTGGCGCTTCGACACCTCCCAGTCGTTCATGTCATGCGCCGGCGTCACCTTCACGGCGCCGGAGCCGAACTTCATGTCGACCGCCTCGTCCGCGATGACCGGGATCTCGCGGTTCACGAACGGCAGGACCGCCTTCTTCCCCACGAGCTCCGCGTAGCGCGGGTCCTGGGGATGCACCATGACCGCCGTGTCGCCGAGCATCGTCTCGGGCCGGGTGGTCGCCACCACGATGTGGCGGCCGGCTTCCCCGGCGATCGGGTACCGGATGTGCCAAAGCTTTCCCATGGGCGCGACTTCCGGCCGCCGCACCTCGAGGTCGGAGAGTGCCGTCATGCAGCGCGGGCACCAGTTGATCACCCGCTTCCCGCGGTAGATGAGCTTCCTGTTGAAGAGATGCACGAACACCGTGCGGATCGCGCGCCCGTACGACTCGTCCATCGTGAACCGCTCGCGGCTCCAGTCGCACGAGCAGCCGAGCCGCCGCAGCTGCATGTAGATCGTTTCGCCGTACCGCTCCTTCCACGCCCACACGCGGCGGAGGAACGAATCCCGTCCCAGGACGTGCCGGTTCGTGCCCTCCTTCTTCAGTTCCTTCTCGACGACGTTCTGGGTCGCGATCCCCGCGTGGTCCGTGCCCGGGAGGTAGAGGCATTCGAAGCCCTGCATCCGCATCCACCGGATCAGGAGGTCCTGGATCGTGTTGTTGAAGGCGTGCCCCATGTGGAGGGAGCCCGTGACGTTCGGGGGCGGCATGACGATCGTGAAGGGAGGCTTCTCCGACCGGGCGTGGGCCTTGAACAGCTCCCGCTCCTCCCAGGACTTGTAGAGCCGGGCCTCCGCCTCGTGCGGGTCGAAACGCGGAGCGAATTCTGTCATGGGAATAGTTGTCTGAAGTCAGACTTCGGACTTCAGATTAGGGAACAGTTTACAGTTCACAAGGAGGGCTGAGAACTGATGGCTGAGGTCTGAGATCTTCTTTCTGAAGTCTGATGTCTGAAGTCTGATGTCTGCTTATTTCCCTTCGAACAGGGGATGCGGATAGGAAGGGAGCTTCTCGGTCTCCTTGCCCGGCTTGCTGATCTCGATCTCCTTCACCAGGACCGACGGAGCCACGATCATGCCGGTGGAGCTGCCCCGCCCGAGCGCCAGGCGCGGGACGGCGTCGTCGCCGGTGGCCGCGATGTCGCGCAGGATCCGCAGCGAGATCCCGGTGAACCGGGCGCCGCGCACGAGCTCCTCGGCTCCCGTTTCGATGTTCACCTTGTAGAGCTGGACCGGGGGCATGATCGGCAGCTGGCTCCGGCCGCCCGACATCATCTGGTAGAAGGCCGAGTAGTCGATCGCCGCGCCGGCGGGATTCGCCAGCCTCCGGGCGACCATGACGTGCGTCATCCCCTCGTCCCGTCCCAGCTCCAGCAGCTTCTCCCGGAGCTTGTCGAGCGTCCGGACGTTCGTGGACTTGACGAACAGCGTGGACGGCGCGCCGACTCCGTTCTGGCTATGGCCGTTGCTCTTCTTGATGTGGCGCGTCGGGATGCGGCTCATGCAGAAGGTCTTGAGGACCCCCTTCTCGATGAGGTCCACCTTCTGGGCTCGCACGCCGTCCTCGTCCACCTCGTACCCGCCGAGGATCGTGATCCCGCCGACTTCGCGGACGGTCGGATCGCTCGTCACCGAGAGGAAGCCGGGCGCGACCTTCTGGCCGATCTGGTCCTTCCACGGGTTGCCTCCGCCGCGGCTGCCGACCGGCTCGTTCGAGGATCCCAGCTGGTTCGAGAGGGCCTGCATCAGGAAATCGGACGCCGCCTCGCCCTCGAACAGGATCGGGCCGCGGTACTCGTCCGCCTTCGGGGCGGCCGCGAGCGTCTCCAGGCGCTTCGCCAGGGCCCGCGCCGACTGCTCCAGCGCCTCGGTGGCCGGGAGGTCCGACTCCTTGAGGGCCGCCACGACGAGCCCGTCCGTCAGCTTCATCCCGTCGTCCGCCTGGATCAGGGCCGCCAGGACGACGCCAAACGTGACTTCCCCGACCCGGTGCCGGAATCCTTCGTTGTTGAGGAACCACCTCGTCTCGGTGCGCGCGAAGAACGACACCATCGATCTCTGGATCTTCGGGAATTCGCGGAAGACGCCGGAGACGTTCCGCACCGCCGTGGACCAGCGGGCCCGGTCGACCGTGAGCTTCGCCGGAGGCTGGATCAGCACGACCGGCTCTTCCTTGGACATGTCGTCCGGGCGGTCCTCGACCGTGTTCTGCTGCAGGAACGCCTTCTTCTTCTCCAGCTCCTCGATGGCGTTCTTGTATTCGGAGTCCGTGGCCAGCCAGAGCTCGTGGCGGAGCGCGTCGTAGTCGTCGTCCACCGTGAGTCCGGTGCCGCCCCCCGAGCTGTTCCCCGAGAAGTTGGTGTTGTCGAGCGTGTGGTCCCCGAGCCGGAGGTCGATGGAGCACGACCGGGATTTGCCTTCGCCCCGGCCGGTCAGCGCCCCGAATGACGCCGAGACCGAGAACGACTCGTTTTCGCTCACCGCGTACTCGACGTAGTACGGCGGCCCGCTCTTCTCGAGCTTGAGGCGCGTCCGGGTGCGCTCCATCTCGTCGCGCAGGACGCGGAAGATCAGGTCTTCGTTTTCCTGGGCGGCCTGGGGAACGAACGCGGCCGCCAGGAGAAGGATCGCGGCGATTCTCACGGCTGGCCCTCCTTCTTTCCGTCCTTCGCGGGGGGCTGCTTCGAGGGATCCTCCGGATCGTGCCGGGGGGCCGGCAGGAGGGGAGGCCGGTCCTGGCTCTTCTGCTGCCGCTCCACCTCGATGGTGCCCACGAGCAGGCTCGGCGAGCAGGCGGAGACCGGAACCCAGCCCGACTCCGCGCCGCAGGTCCCGTTGAAGACGTCGTCATCGTCCGCCGCGCACAGGATCTTCTCGAGCGACGCGAGCGGCGTCCCGACGATGTCCACGCCCCGGAGCACCTCGTCGGGCTTGCCGTCGGGGTAGACGCGCCACACCCGCAGCGGAAGCAGCTTGAACGACTGGGGCATGAAGGACTGCGTCATCGTGAAGCCGCCGGCGATGTCGTCGAAGATGAGCCCGTAGGTCTTCCCCTGCTTCTTGATCTCCTCGATCAGCATCTCGCGGAGCTTGGCGTACGGGACGCGCTTCGAGGAGTCGACGACCAGGTTCCCCTGGCGGGCGACCGGCGCGTTCCCGGGGGAGCAGCGGCCGTGGCCGTTGGACGTCGGGAAGTTCTTCACCGGGGAGCGTCCCATGAGGAAGCTGCGCAGGATCCCCTTCTCCACCAGGGACACCTTTTGGGCCGGGACGCCTTCGTCGTCGTACAGGTAGTGCCCGTTCAGGGGCGTCTCGCCCAGCGCCTGGCGCGGCGGATCGTCGACCACCGTGATGAAGTCCGGCATGATCGACTGGCCGATCTTCTTGGCGAACGTGCGGCCCTCGTCCTCGTCCTTCTGGCGGTGGCCCTCGATCCGGTGGCCGAAGATCTCGTGGAAGATGACGCCGGACGCGCGCGATTTCAGGATCGCGGGGCCCGCGAACGTGTCGGCGACGGGCGCCGCGCGCAGTTCGCCGAGCTGGCGCGCCAGCGTCTTCGCGAGCTCCTCGAGCTTGGCGTCCCCCGGCAGCGCGGCGGGCGTCGCGGCCTCGATCCCGTCATAGAGCGAGAGCTCCATGCCGTCGTCGGCCACCGTGTCC
Source organism: Planctomycetota bacterium (assembly GCA_035649615.1). Classification (GTDB taxonomy): domain Bacteria; phylum Planctomycetota; class MHYJ01; order MHYJ01; family JACPRB01; genus DASRJF01. The sequence goes on from DASRJF010000268.1 coordinate 5,104, forward strand.
ACCACCGTGAAGAGCCGGTACTGGACGCGCTCGTCCTGGATGCGCGAGCCCTCGTTGTTGACGAGCCACCGGCGCGTGCGGACGGCCGAGAACGAGAACGAGGAGTTCAGGACTTCCTTGGTGTCGCGGTAGATCAGGGAGAGCTTCCGGAGCCGGGTTTCCCAGCCGGGCTTGTCGATGGCGAAGGGCTGGGCCGGGCCGGTGTAGGTGACGGGCTTCTCGACGGAGAAGTCGGCCGAGGTGTCCTCCTCCTCGACCTTGACCGCCTTGTTCGCCTTCACCTTGACGTAGCGCTTCTGGGCGGACTTGTACGCGGCATCGGTGGCCATCCACAGGGCGTTGCGGATGGAATTCTCGTCGTCTTCCAGCGGCATCGGCGAGAAGCCGCGGCCGAAGCGGTCGCTCGGGTCCCATCCCTCGTCGCGGATCTTGTGGGTGTTGTCGAGCTGGGGCGATCCGACCCGGAGTTCCACGTCGAGGGTCCGGCTCTTGTCGCCGCGGCGCTGGCTGTCCAGGGCGCCGTACGTGGCCGAGACCGAGATCGACTCGGTCTCGTAGACGCGATAGCAGAGGTAGTAGACGGGCGACTCGCCGGCGGCCTTGAGCTTTTCGAAGGCGCGCCCCAGCTCCGCCTCCAGGGTCTTCATCATCACCGACGGGGCCGTCGCGGGCGTCTTTTCCTGCCGCGCGCCGAGCAGGGCGGCGGCGGCGACGACGAGCAGGGCGCGGCGGAGGATCATGATCGCTCCTCGGTCGAGTTTAGACGGGGATTCTACCAAGGGTACACCGCATCTGACGACGGGACGGAGCGCCGGACTTACTTTTTCTCTTCGGCCGCCACCGGCTTGTCCTTCCGGTCGGGCATCTGCGGATCGAAGAAGAGGTGCTTGTCCTTGAGACGGATCTTGATCAGCTTCGCGTCCTGGAACTCGCCCCGGAGGATCGACTCGGACAGCGGGTCCTCGATGAGCCGCTCGATGGCGCGCTTCAGCGGGCGCGCCCCGTAGTCGGGGTTGTATCCCTGGTCGATGAGGTACTCGAGCGCCTCGTTGTTGAGCTCGATCTTGATGCCCTTCTTGGCGACGCGGTTTTCCACGCCCTTCATCTCGAGGTGGATGATGTGCGTCAGGTCCTCGCGGCTCAGCGGCCGGAACACGATGACGTCGTCGAGGCGGTTCAGGAATTCCGGCCGGAAGTGCTTCTCCACTTCCTTGGTCAGCATCTCCTTCATCGCCTGGTAGCTGCCGTCGGACTGGACCTTCTTGAAGCCCAGCGTGGTCTGGTTCTTCAGGACGTCCGCGCCGATGTTCGACGTCATGATCAGGATCGTGTTGCGGAAGTCGACGTGGCGGCCGAACGAGTCCGTGAGCCGGCCCTCCTCCATGATCTGGAGGAGCATGTTGAACACGTCGGAGTGGGCCTTCTCGATCTCGTCGAAGAGGACCACCGAGTAGCCCCGGCGGCGGACCTTCTCCGTGAGCTGGCCGCCCTCCTCGTAGCCGACGTAGCCCGGGGGCGCGCCGATGAGGCGCGACACGTTGTGCTTCTCCATGTACTCGCTCATGTCGATCATGATCAGCGCGTCCTCCTCGCCGAACATGATCTTCGCGAGGGCCTTGGCCATGAGCGTCTTGCCGACGCCCGTGGGGCCGAGGAAGACGAAGCTGCCGATGGGCCGGCGCGGATCCTTGAGGCCCGCGCGCGAGCGGCGGATGGCGCGCGAGATGGCGCTGACCGCCTCGTTCTGGCTGATGACGATCCGGTGGAGCTCGTCCTCGAGGTGCAGGAGGCGCTCCGCCTCCTTCTTCTCGATGCGCTGGAGCGGGATGCCCGTCATCATCGACACGGTCTGGCTGATGACCTCCGCGTCGACGACGCCGTCGAACTCCTTGTTCTGCTCGCGCCACTCCTTGAGGATCGTGTCCTTCGTGCGCTTC
>DASRJF010000269.1:0-3397 GCA_035649615.1 Planctomycetota bacterium
ATACGACCTACCACTTCGCCATCCGGACGACGGACATCGCCGGCAACGTCAGCACGGTCTCGAACGTGCCGAGCCTCGCGACGCTGGCGCCTCCTCCGCCTCCGCCGTCCGGCTCCGGGGCCGGTGGGCCGTCGCTGCCCAAGGAAACCAGGGACATCCTGCCCTGCTCGTCGGGCACGACCGCCGCTCCGACGGGCCTCCTGGCGCTGGCCGGCCTGATCGCGCTGGCGTTCGTGGTGCGCAGGAAGTAAGCGGTTCGAAGAACCAACGAGCCCCGCAGGGCGAAAGCCCTGCGGGGTTTTTTATGGAGTGCGCTTGAACGCCTCGGGGGCGGGCCGGAAGGGGCGCGCGAGCCACATCGGCCGCCTCAGGTCGCCCGGCGGCGGCTTCGTCAGCTTGAGCCACTCCTGGAAAACGGCGTACGACTTCGCCGTGTCCGCCATCACGTCGCCGTAGCGGTCGCCCGCCTGCGCCTTCTCCACGCGCACCGCCTGGTGCCAGCAGTGCATCCCCGACAGCGGGTCGGGATGCGTGGGGAACGCGAGGTTCTGGTGCACCCCCGCCTCCGTCCACGTCACGCGGCGCGAATCCGGGTCGCTGCTCGCGAAAGGGCCGACGGCCTGCGCGTACCGCAGCCGGTACTTCCCGCCCCCCTGGTCCTCGATCGACGCGAGCGCGCTCGACCATCGGTCGGGGCCCGAGCCCTCGTGCAGCCTCCATCGCCCGAAGTGGTGCGAACACCCGACGATCCCCGGAAGGATCCCCTGCGTGGCCACCAGGCGCACGACGAAGTAGCCGGTCTCCGTGATGACCCGCACCAGGTCGCCCGTCTTCAGCCCGAGCTTCCGCGAGTCGCGCGGGTGCATGAGGAGGGGATTCGTGTTCCCCAGCTCCCACAGCCACTTGGCGTTGCCCGACCGCGTGTGGATCTGCGTGGGAAGCCGGAACGTCGGCAGGAGGGTGAATCCACCCTCCAGGGGATCGAGCGCCTCCCGCCGCACGTGGCTCTTCGTGTACGCGGGGATCGCCTCCTCGCGCCACCCCCACGCGGCGAGCGTCGACGAGAAGAACTCCAGCCGGCGCGACGGCGTGGGGAAGCCCGCGACGACGCCCCCGGCCAGGTCGATCCCGCAGGGCTTGCCGTCGCGCGAGGCGATCTTCGTCGCCGGATCGACCGCCGCGCCCACCACCGCCCACTCGTGCAGGCCATACCGCGCCGCGCGGATCTCCACCGCGCTGAACTTCCGCATGTACTCGAGCGGCGTCAACCCGGCCGCCTTCGCCTTCGCGGGGAGCCCGGGCACGCTGTTCTCGAAGAGCCAGCGGTAGTACGACTCCATCGTCATCTTCTCGCCGGGCTCGTACGGCGACTCGAACCACTTCCGGATCCCGAGCGAGCCGTCGGGATCGATCCGCCACGAGAGCTCGATCCAGAACTCGTCCTCCTCCCACACCTCGCCGGGGTTCGTTCCCAGCGTGAGACCCGTCACCTTCTTGGCCACGCGCAGGACCGGCTGCCGGAACGCGAGCCACTCGCCGGCGTGCGTCTCGAACGACATCGTGTCGTGCCGCTCGGGCCCGAGACCCATCGGCAGGACGTAGTCCGCGAAGATCGCGGTCTCGTTCCACACCGGCGTCATCGCCGCGTGCAGGCCGACTTTCGATTCGTCCTTCAGCATCTCGATCCACGAGAAGCCGTCGGGGTTGGTCCAGACCGGGTTGTAGGCGCGCGTGAAATACGCGGCGAGCCGGCCGCGCCCCTCCTTGAGCAGGTACGGCAGGAGGATCGACATCTCGTGGTGCGCGAAGGGATACTCCGGCGGCCAGAGCAGCTCGCTCCAGACTTTCTGCGGCGGCGGCTTGAGCGGCGGGACCGGCACGAACTTGTTCCACGCGTTCGGCAGCGTCCCGCCCTCGACGCCCACGCTGCCGGTGAGAACGTTGAGGAAGAACAGGGCCCGCGCGACCTGCCACCCGCCGCGGTTCCCCGCCGTCGCGTTGCGCCAGACATGCGCCGCGAACCTCGATCCCGCGTCCGCGATCCCCTCCGCGACCTTCTCGATCCGGTCCGCGGGGCAGCCGCTCTCCTTCGAGGCGAACTCGAACGTGAACGGGGCGTAGATCTCCTTGAGAGCGGCGATGAAGGAATCGAACGTCCGGGGCGCCGAAGGCCGCTCGGCCGCGAGATACTCTTCCCAGTTCACCCACCGCTCGACGAACGCGCGGTCGAACCGGTCCCGGTCGAGCAGCCACTTCGCGATCGCCAGGAGCACCGCGGCCTCCGTGCCCGGGTACGTGGGCAGCCAGAGGTCCGCCCGCGACGCGGTGTTCGAGAGCCGCGGGTCGACGACGGCCAGCGTCGCGCCCTTCTCCTGCGCCTCGACGATGCGCTGGGCGTGCGGGTTGAAGTAGTGGCCGGTCTCGAGGTGCGACGACAGGAGCAGGATGAACTTCGCGTTCGCGTAATCGGGAGACGGCCGGTCGTACCCCATCCAGAGGTCGTAGCCGAGGCGCGCGCCCGACGAGCAGACGTTCGTGTGGCTGTTGTGGGCGTCGAGGCCCCATGCCTGCAGGACGCGCTCGACGTAACCGTCCTCGCCGGGGCGCCCCACGTGGTACATGACCTCGTTGCGGCGCCCCTCGACGATCGCCGCGCGGATTGTCTTCGCGAAGTCGTTGAGCACCTCGTCCCACGTCGTCCGGGCCCACTTCCCCTCGCCCCGTTTCCCCGCGCGCTTCAACGGGTAGAGGATCCGCTCGGGATCGTCGACCTGGTTGATCGTCGCCGGGCCCTTGGCGCACGTCCGTCCGCGCGATCCCGGGTTGTAGGGATTCCCCTCGAACTTGCGGATCTTCCCTGTCTCCTTGTCGACGTACGCGAGGAGGCCGCAGGACGCCTCGCAGTTGAAGCACACCGTGGGGACAAGCGAGTAGTGGCGCTCTTTCTTGCGCGGCCAGGCGGCGGGATCGAATTCGACGACATCGTCCCACTGGTCGGGCGGAGGGTACGACCGGAGTTCAGTCATTCAAACCTCATGCATCCGGCAGCCGGCATCCCGCATCCGGGATGCCATCCCCTAACTCAACGGAACACTCTGCCCGGCCAAGGTCCACATGCGCTCGTAGCGATAGAGCCCCGACAAGGCGAGAATGGACGCCCACAGCGTCAGCGACGGACGGACTTCGCCCGCCCAGGGAGAGATGAGGAGCAGGGCCAGGGGGATGGCCGTCCCCGTCACCAGCACGCTCCACGTGAAATCCCGGGCATGCGTCCCGCGCGAGATCTCGGCGGCCGCGCGCCGCGCGTGGGGCGATCCGTGACCGGGATCCGTTTCCGCCCGCGCGATCAGGCAATGAAGGCACACGGACGCGCCGAAAAGCAGGACCAGCGGCGACA
>DASRJF010000270.1:0-4194 GCA_035649615.1 Planctomycetota bacterium
GGGAAATCCTTCGACTCCGCTACGCTCCGCTCAGGATAAGCGGCCCTCAAGGGATGCGAGAATTTCCTTCGGGCCGCTTAATCCCGTCACTTACCGGAGCAACGGCCCTGCCTCATGCAAGGCCTCGCGATGTGATCCGCCGCGAGGCTCTGCCTGAAAACCCCCGCGCCGCGGTTGCCCGTTCGGCGGGACCGATAAGCGGCGCATCGCGCCTGCGCCGCGCCTCCGCGACGCCGTAGCCTTGGGCGTAGGCGGACTTGCTTCTCGGCCCGCCGCGGCTCACGCGGGTTTTCAGACAGAGCCTAATCGCAAATCACTGATCTCAAATCCTCATTCGTCGTAGTTGTCTGTCCGGATTGCCTTCCGCCACTTGGCGTCCAGTTCGTCGATGTTCTCTTTGCCGGCCCCGAAGATGGCGTCGAAGGCCTGCTGCTGGTCCTTGCCTTCCATGAGCGCCTCGAAGTAGCGGTCGAGGACCTGCTTGCGGCCCGACTTGACGAACCAGTAGACCACCGACCATGAGCTGCCGTAGTGGAGCGCCCCCTTCGCCCGGAACACGTCGCCGCTCATCATGAAGATCTCCTTCATGCTGGGCAGCTGGTTCTGGACGTACAGCCACTTCGCCGTGTTGTGCCGGCCGGGGTTGAACTTGACCTCGTCGGCGGTCGACGTCTCGAAGAAGCTCGCGTACCCCTCGTTGAACCAGATGGGGCAGTCCGAGATGAAGTAATCGAAGTACTGGTGCAGGCCCTCGTGCTGAAGCGTCTCCTCGATCCCGTCCGCGTTCCAGCCCACGAGCTCCTTGGTCAAGGACATGTAGTAGGCGAGGATCTTCCCGTACGGGCCCTGGGGATCCGCCCCGGTCGACCTCTTGTAGTAGCTGAAGAACTCGCCCTCCGAGGAGAAGAGCTTCAAGTGGAACCGGAGCGTCTCGTTCTTCTTGTAGGGGAAGACCTTGATGTAGCTCTGGTAGACCTTGTCCATGAATCGCGCCATCTTCGTGGCGTACTCCTGGCTCACGTTGGTCTCGACGTCGTACCGCCCGAATTGCGCCTTGAACGTCTTGCCCGGGAACGCCGGCTCCAGGGCGACCGTCACCAGGTGCACGAGCTGGGAGAGCTGCTGTCCGCCCCCCTGGAGGTCCTTCGCGCGGCCGAGCGTGTCCTTCGCCTTCTGGAAATCGTGGATCTGCATGTACAGGGCCACGAGGTTGGCCAGGATGGACGCGTTCTTGGGCACGCGGGCATTCGCCTTCTCGTACATCCGGATCGCCTTGTCGATGAGCGCCGAGCGCTTGAAGGCCTGGTTCAGGAGGTCGATCGTCGGCTCCGAGAAGTCGTCCATTTCGAAGAGCGACTCGATGTCGGTGACGGTGCCCATGAAGTTGTTGAGCTGGTAGTACGCCCGCGCCCGGCCGCGCAGCGCCTCCTTGCGCTCGGACGCGATCGACGTGAGCTTGGTGAACTCCTGGATCGCGCGTTCCCACTCCTTGTCCTTGACGTGGCGCGCCGCGCGCTCCTTCATGACCGGCGCGTTGCGCTCGAGGAAGACCGTCGATTTCTCGACGAACGCCACGAGCCCCTGCGCCCGCGCCCCGGCGCTCGTCAGGAGGACGTGGGCCTCGTCGAAACCGCCGTCGAGGAACCGGGCGAGCCCGTCCAGGAAGTCCTTGTCCTCCTTGGGCCCCGCGGCCGCCTGCTTCGCGATTTCCGAGGAGTGGAGGTCGGAGAGGGGGACCGTCAGCTCCCGGTTCTCGACCAGGTAGACGATCTTGCCGTCCCGGACCGCCTTCAGCATGAACGACCGGTTCTTCTGCTGGCCGTTCTCGAGGAAGGCGAGCGACACCGTCTTGCCCCCCTGGTCCGACAAGTTCTTGGCCACGAGGTCGAATCCCGCCCCGATCTCGTCGAGGACCTTTTCCATGGAGCCCAGGGCCTGGACCACTTCCGCCGAGGCGCCGGCCCGCTGCTTCGCGAGGAACGCCTTGGCGCCCTCGAAATTGCGGCGTGACACGAAATCCATGAACTGGGATTGGTAGAGCGCCGCGGCTTTCGCGACCTCCTTCGAGGCCTCTTTCTCGCGCTCGAACTGGGCCAGCCGCTCCTCTTCGGCCTTCTTGAGGGCGCCGTCCCGCATCAGGGTCAGGTCGACCATGCGCGTCTGCGCGTCGTTGACGAACTCGTCGATGCCGATCTCGAGGCCGCGCTCGAGAAGGAGGTGGGCTTCGTCCAGCTTCTCGGTCTTGATGAGGGTCTCGACGTCGGTCTTGAGCTTCACGTAGTAGGTGCGGGCCTCGTCGAGGGCTTTCTTCTGGAGGGCTTGGATCTTGGCCTGATAGGTCCCCGCGATGTCGAGGTTGCCCGGGAACCACTCCCACGACTTGATGGCATCGCCGAACTTTCCTGCCGAACTCAACCGGGAGGATTCGTCGGAAATGTACCCGAAGACCTGTTCTCCTCGCTTCTTGATGGCGTCCCGCACTTCCCCGAAGCCGTCCCGCACATCTTCCGCATGCTCAGTGCCCTTGGAAAGTTCCACCAGGGCAACGAGGTCAGACAGGACTGGCTTGTACTGCTCGGGGTCGCGCATCGAGTTGATCTTGTCGGCCGCGGCGTTCCATCGGGTGGCGACGTCGGAGTGGCCGACGAGCTTCCTGAGCGTGACGCGGATGCGCAGGTCCTCGACCTTGGGTTCTCCGGCCTTGGTGCCGGTCGGTGGGGCGACGTCCTTCTTTTGGTCCTTGGTTGGACCGGGAGGGAGGACCGGCTTCTTCACAACCTCGACCGGCGGCTCCGGCGCCTTCTTGGTGCCGAGGGCCAGGTAGCCGACCAATCCCAGGACCGGTATCAGGCCCATTACCCCGGCGAGGACCCAGGTCTTGCGGGACGTCGGGGCGGTCGCGACGACCTTGCGCCGCGTCCCGTGACTTGGGCCTGAAGGATGCGCTTCGCTTCCCTTCAGGCCGGGCTTGCCCTGTACGGACACCCGGGATGGCGCGGCCGGGGCGGCGCTCTTGTTCATTTCGTGCTGGATCGATCGAACCTGGTCGGGCGTCAGGAGCCTCTGGTCCACCAGGGTCTGGTCCAAGGACCGGCCCGGCGCGCGGGCTTGCGCCGCCTGCGCGGCCTGGAGCTGCTCGGGCGTGATCAATCCCAACTGAACGGCGATGGGTCCCACGGACCGGCGGGACATGGCGGGCTGGCTCATGACTCCCTCCACGGACTCCACGGGATTATACCGATGATGAACGGGCTAGCAACTTCCAAGCCACAAACCGGTCCGGCCGGAGTCCAATGATTAAAGTCGCTCAGCCCTTTGACCGATAAGGTCTTAGCGGGAAAGAGGCCCGCCGGAAATTTGCGAATTGAGTTGACACCTGTAACTTGTATACTATAATCCTTCATAGGACATAGAGTCCTTGGACGTACGGACCTTGGCCGATCCAGGTGGAGCAGAGGGACTCACGCCGCCCTGCCTACCAGTCGACCGTCGGGCTGTCGTCCGCGCGTTTCCTAGAGGAGACGCCGTTCGCACCGGGAATACCGGGGCCTGACAAAGCATTGTAAATCCAGGGTATCGCCCCTCGGACCGTAGTATCGGTCGATGAGACGCGTTCAGGGGGATCCCGGCGCGGTGGAAAAGGCCGCGCCGGAACGGGGCGCGTCGGAAGTCTTGGACCGAAAGGTCTGATGGGCGTTGTGGCACTAGTCAGTGGATAGCCTCCGAAAGGGGGGCTGATTGGCCACAACCCAAATTCTGTTTCCCCCTCTCTCCAGGGCCAGGCTGCCTATGAAAGGGAAACCCCCTCGATGCGGTGGCCTGGCTCCTTTTTTTTCCCCTCCGTCCGCAGTACACTGAGCGCATGGGCCCGCGAATCTACACCGTCCGCGAGGCCGAGGCGCTCCTCCCCGTCGCCGAGAAGGTCTTCACGGATCTCGACCTCGTCCGCGGCCGTATCCGCAAGCTCAAGGGCAAGATGGAAGTCCTGGAGATGCTCTGGGGCGATGAGCTCGCGTCCCCCGACAACCCGGATCACGCCGAATTCGGCCACTACGCGGCCGAGATGGAGCGGGCGAAGGGCGACTACGATGCCGCGGTCAAGGTGCTCGCGGACCACGAGATCCAACTCAAGAGCCTGGAGACCGGCCTCATCGACTTCTACGGCGTGATCGATTCGCGGCTCGTCTTCCTGTG
>DASRJF010000271.1:0-4572 GCA_035649615.1 Planctomycetota bacterium
GTCCGGCCCCTCGAGAAGGAACGAGCACGAGCCGGGCGTGTGGCCCGGCGTGTGGAGCACCTTGATCTTCGACGCGCCGAGCGAAATCGTCGCGCCCTCCGCGAGTTTCCCATCCGCCGGCAACGCGTCCTCCCCGTCTCCAAGGCTCGCCCCGAAGAGCCTCACCATGGACGCGTACTGCTCCCGGAGGCCGTCGTACAGGAAGCGGTCCTTCGGGTGGATCAGGATCGATCCGCCCGTGGCCTCCCGGACGGCTCGCGTCCCCGTGATGTGGTCGAGGTGGCAGTGCGTGTGCAGGAGATGCGTGACGCGGACCCCGAAGTCCTTGACCGCTTCAAGAATCCGGGCGGGCTCGTCGCCGGGATCGATGATGACCGCCGTCTTGGTGGATTCGTCCGCGAGGATGTTGCAGTTGGCCTGGAAGACGCCGACGGGGATCACCTGATGGAGGATCGCCACCCGGCCTCCAGGTCCGCGAGGGAGACGCCGTACACCTCGGTCCAGGGCTTCTTGGGGTCGTAATTCTCCGGTCCCGAGAGTTCGTTGTAGTCGGCCCAGAGCCGGCGGAAAAGCTCCCGGCCCCGCGACCGGATCAGCCACCGGACGAAGGAGCCGCTCAGCGCGAGATCTTTCGCGTCGCTCCCGGGCCGGCCCAGGACCGATTCCAGCGTCGGCAGCGAGTCGTCCTTCGCGAGCTTGCGCGGGATGTCCTCGCGCCGGCGGTCCCACCGGGGATCCTCCGCGTGGCTCGCGTAGAAGCCCTCGCAGAGCCCCGCGAGCTTCGGCGGCCGCCGCTCGCGGCGGTTGGCGGCGAAGAACGAGACGACCTGCGCGATCGCGAATCCCGGCGGCGCGTCGGCGCGCGCGTAGTAGGTCCGCAGGGCCGGCACCGCCGTCCCGAGCGTCCGCTCCGCGATCGCGTCCGCCTGCGCCTGGTCGTTGAAAATGAACGCCTCGATCTTCCCGGGGAAGGCGACGTCCAGGTCCGCCCGCGCGCGGTCGAACGCGGTGTCGAGCCGGCGCCCGAAAAGGACGAGCTGGGCGGCGATGGGCGAGTCCGGCGGGTAGTGGACGATGTGGGTCGTCGTCTCGAACCGCTTCCACCCGAGGAGATTCCGGATCATCCGCAGGCGGCCGAGATGCGGGGCGGAGACGACCGACGAGGGATCGGCGGCGGCCTTCTCCCCTTCGTCGCACAGCTCCACCGCCTCGCCGGCCTGGCCGGAATGCCACGCCCCCGCCGCGAGGAGCGAGAGCGCGTGGACGCGCGTCTTGGGGTGGCGCCGCAGGGCCTCGGCCTCCGCCTTCAGGTCGTCGTACTTCCGCGCCGCCAGGAGAACCTCGCACAGCGCGGCCCGGAATTCCGGGATCATCTTCTGGACCTGGGGCTCGGCGGGCGCCGCTTTCAGGAAATTGCGGAGGATGTCCTCGGCGCGGTCGTAGAGCGCCAGCTCCGCCAGCCGCTTCGCCTCGGCGAGCGTGTCGGGATCGGGCCGGGGCAGGACCTGGCTCTGCGTCAGCAGCACCAGGAGAAGGGCGGTAAAGCTCATCACGTCTCAGCTCTTCTTCGGAACGGCGGCTTGCGGCTCCCAGGTGTCGATGTGGGTGGAGACCTTCATCGAGCAGAACCGGGGGCCGCACATGCTGCAAAACTCCGCGGTCTTGAAATATTCCGCGGGCAGGGTTTCGTCGTGCAGGCGGCGCGCCCCGTCGGGGTCGAGCGACAGCTCGAACTGCCGGTTCCAGTCGAACGCGAAGCGCGCCTTGGAAAGCTCGTCGTCGCGGCGCCGCGCCCCGGGGCGGCGGCGGGCGACGTCGGCCGCGTGGGCCGCGATCTTGTACGCGATCACGCCTTGTTTCACGTCGTTGTCGTCCGGAAGCCCGAGGTGCTCGCGCGGCGTGACATAGCACAGCAGGGCCGCGCCGAACTGCCCCACGACGGCGGCGCCGATCGCGCTCGTGATGTGGTCGTACCCGGGCGCGATGTCCGTCACGAGCGGCCCGAGCGTGTAGAAGGGCGCGCCGTGGCACGCCTCGATCTGCTTCTGGATCTGGGCGGGCACCTGGTCGAGCGGGATGTGGCCCGGCCCCTCGATCATCACCTGCACGTCGTGCCGCCACGCCTTGACCGTCAGTTCCCCGAGCGTCGTCAGCTCGGCGAACTGCGCCGCGTCGCTCGCGTCGTGCGTGCAGCCCGGCCGCAGGCCGTCGCCGAGCGAGAAGGAGACATCGTGCGCCTGGAAGATTTCGCAGATCTCGTCGTAATGCGTGTAGAGCGGATTCTGTTCGCGACGCTTCACCATCCAGTCGGCGATGAGGCTGCCGCCGCGCGAAACGATTTTCGTGATCCGCCCCTTGATGAGGGGCAGGTGCTCGAGGAGCACCCCCGCGTGGATCGTCATGTAATCCACGCCCTGCCGCGCCTGCTTCTCGATGACTTCCAGCATGTCGCGCCACGTGAGGTCGGCCATATCCCGAACGCCCAGCAGCATCTGATAGATCGGCACGGTACCCACCGGAACTGTGGAGGCGCCGATCACGGCCGCACGAATTTCGTCGAGGTCCCCGCCCGTCGAGAGGTCCATCACGGTGTCCGACCCGAAGTGGACCGCCGTGTGGAGTTTCTTCAGCTCCTCTTTGACGTTGCTGGTGACGGAACTGTTCCCGAGATTGGCGTTGATCTTGCAGGCGAAGTTGATGCCGATCCCCATCGGGTCGAGGGCGCCCGCGAGGTGGTGGACGTTGGCGGGAATGATGGCGCGCCCCTCGGCCACGTCGAGCCGGATGGCCTCGGGCTCGAGGCCCTCGCGTTCGGCGACCCGGCGCATCGCGGCGGTGATCTCGCCGCGGCGCGCGGCGCGCATCTGAGTCACGGCGTTCCCCAATCCCTGGACGTTGCCGGCGGGCGCCTAGACGGCGACGACCTGGCGGATCTCCGGCACGCTGGTCCGAATCTCGTTCTCGATCCCCATCTGGAGCGTGATCGCGCTCGAGGGGCATCCGGAACAGGCCCCCTGGAAGCGGATGAAGGCGGTCCCTTCCGCCTCGTCGACGTTGACGAGTTCGACGTGCCCGCCGTCCGACTGGACGTACGGGCGGATGCGGTCGAGGACTTCGTCGACGCGCTTGTAGAGTTCTCCGGAACCGGCCGGCGGCGTCGACGGTGTCGCCGCGTTCAGATCTTCGGTCATGGTTCGGTCCTACGTCGTGAACGAGTGGCCGCAGCCGCAGGAGCCCTTGACGTTGGGATTCTTGATGGAGAACCCCGAGCCCATCAGGCCCTCGGCGTAATCGAGGATCGACCCGCTCATGTACAGGATGCTCTTCGGATCCACGAAGACCTGTACGCCGTGGAGCGAAAAGACGCGGTCGGTTTCGCGCTTTTGGTCGAACTCCATCGTGTACGTGAGGCCCGAGCACCCGCCCCCCTGGATTCCGAGCCGGAGGCCGGTCGTCGCGGGGTCCTTCTTCTCCGCGGCGAGGAGCTCCGCCAGCTTCGCGGCCGCGCGGGGGCTGATCGTGATGGCCGCGGTGGCGGGCGCGGTCGCCGGCGGCGCCGGGACGGGGCCCGCGTGCGTATGCGCGTGGCCTGGATGATCGTGACTCATGTTCACATTGTACCGCATCCGGGAGGGTCGCGCTACTTAACGGGAGCCCCTGTACAGGGGCGACAGTTTTCTCAGTTTCTTGACCGCCCCGGCAACCCGCTCGATGACGATGTCGATTTCCTCCGCGGTCGTGAACCGTCCCAGCCCGAACCGGATCGAGGCGCGCGCGAGGTCCTCCGGCAGGCCGAGCGCCTTGAGGACATGCGAGGGCTCCGCCTTCGCCGTCGTGCAGGCGGCGCCGCTCGAAACGGCGATTCCCGCCAAGGCCACCATCAGGCTTTCGCTCTCGACGTACCTGAAGCTCGCGTTGAGGTTCCCGGGCAGCCGGCGCTCGGGATGGCCGTTGAGCGTGATGTGATCCAGGCGGCTTCGCAGTCCCTCCCAGAGCCGGTCCCGGAGTTTGCGGAGCCGTTCCCCTTCGGACTTCATCTCCGCGCGCGCGAGCTCGCAGGCGGCGCCGAAGCCCACGATCGCGGGAACGTTGAGCGTGCCCGACCTCAGACCGCGCTCGTGACCCCCCCCGTCGATGAGCGGCTCGAGCTTCACCCTCGGGTTCCTCTTGCGCACGTAGAGGGCGCCGACGCCCTTCGGTCCGTAGAGCTTGTGGGCGCTCAGCGACATCAGGTGGATGTCCATCGCGCGCACGTCGATGGGGACCTTCCCCGCCGCCTGCGCCGCATCCGAATGGATGATCGCGCCGCGCGCCTTGCAGAGCGCCGCGATCGCCGGGAGGTCCTGGAGGACGCCGATCTCGTTGTTCGCGAACATGACCGAGACGAGGAGCGTGCGGTCGTCGACAGCCGCCTGGAGTCCCTTGGGATCGATCAGGCCGTCGAGGCCGACTCCCAGGCGGGCGACCTTGATGTTCCCGGCGCGCTCGACGGCGGCGCAGGAATCGAGGACGGCCGGATGTTCCGTGGCGACCGTCACGATCTTGTTGCGCGGTCCCTTGATCCCCTTGATC
>DASRJF010000272.1:0-5555 GCA_035649615.1 Planctomycetota bacterium
CCCTGGTACATCTCGTCGACGCGATACTTGTCGTGAACGAGCTCGTAGACCTCGCGATATCGCGTCGCGAAGGCTTCGGCCGCCCGGCCCTTCCCCCACAGGTAGACCTTGAGGCCGAGGAAGATGCCGCCGAGGCCGACCCCGATCGAGACGAGCATCAAGATGAGCTCGGCGGCGGGCGGACCGTGGGCCGCCTCGGGCGCGGCGTGCGCGGCCACCGCCCCGTGCGCTCCTCCCTCGATATCCGGGACGTAGTTCTTGGCGGTCACGTCGTGAGCCACCGGCTCCACCCAGTGCTCGAAGACGCCTCCGCCCGGCAGCCAGTGAGGCATACCGATGAAGCCGCCGAACACTGATAGGATCGCAAGGACGACGAGCGGGATCGTCATCGACGGCGGTGACTCGTGCGGAGTGCCGTGCCCATGGCCGTGGCCATGGCCCGCATCGTGGGCCGCATGCTCGTCGTGGTGCTCTTCTTTCTTCTCGAACCTCGGCTCTCCAAGGAACGTGAGGACGACGAGACGGGTCATGTAAAACGCGGTGAAGCCCGCGGCCACAATGCCCATGAACCAGACGAGCTTGCCGGGGACGGGCGAACCCAGCGCCTCAGTGCTGAACGCCTTCCACAGGATCTCGTCCTTGCTCCAGAAGCCGGCGAGGAGCGGGAACCCGGAGATCGCCAGCGACGCGATGAGGAACGTCCAGAACGTGATGGGCATGTACTTCTTCAGCCCGCCCATCTTGCGGATGTCCTGCTCGCCGCCCATCCCGTGGATGACGCTGCCCGACCCGAGGAAGAGGCACGCCTTGAAGAACGCGTGGGTCATCAGGTGGAAGATGCCCGCGGCGTACGCGCCGACGCCGACGCCCATGAACATGAAGCCGAGCTGCGAAACGGTCGAGTAGGCGAGGACCTTCTTGATGTCGTTCTGCGCGACGCCGATCGTCCCCGCGAAGAGCGCCGTGAGCCCGCCGACGACGGCGACGACGGTCATCGCCGTCGGCGACAGCGCGTAGACGAAGTTCATGCGGGCGACCATGTAGACGCCCGCCGTCACCATCGTCGCCGCGTGGATGAGCGCGCTGACCGGCGTCGGGCCCGCCATCGCGTCGGGCAGCCACACGTAGAGCGGCAGCTGCGCGCTCTTCCCCGTCGCGCCCACGAAGAGCAGGATGCCGACGAGCGTCATCATGCCCGCGCTGATCGACGCCTGGTTCTGCCTGATCGCCTCGCCGATCTCGCGGAAGTCGATCGTCCAGGCGCCGAACTCCGTGCCGAGGTAGGTGAAGAGCACCAGGACGCCGATCGTGAATCCGAAATCGCCGATGCGGTTGACGACGAACGCCTTCATCCCCGCCGCGGCGTTCTCCGCCTTCTCGAACCAGAACCCGATGAGGAGGTACGAGCAGAGGCCCACGCCCTCCCACCCGACGAACATCAGGAGGAGGTTCGACGCCATGACGAGGATCAGCATGAACCCCGTGAAGAGGTTGAGGTACGAGAAGTAGCGCGCGAACCGCTTCTCGTCGGCCATGTAGCCGACGGAATAGAGGTGGATCAGGAACCCGACGTTCGTGACGACGAGGATCATGACGGCGGAGAGCTGGTCGACCACGAGCTTGTGCTCCGCCAGCACCTTCATGACCGATCCGTCCGCCCCCAGGCCGGGGATGTGGATCCACGGGAGGGCCACGGAGATGAGCGCCTCGTGCGAGCCGCGGACGTGGAGGAACGCCATCCAGGCGACGATCGCCGCGCCCGCGACCGAGCCGCACGCGATCGCCGAGTAGACGATCTTCGGGACGCGCTTCCCCGCGAAGGCGCCGAGAAACGCGTTGGCGAGGAATCCCGCGAAGGGCAGCAGCGGGATCAGCCAGATTGCCTTATCCATAAAAGACGTTCACCGTTTACCGTTCGCCGTTACGTTCACCGTTCTCCGTTCACCGCCACCGTTGACCGTTCGCCATTCCGCCCGGCAAACGGCAGACGGCCAACGCAACGGCGGACGGAAAACGGCCAACGTCATTCCTTCATCAGGTCCGCTTTGTCGACGTCGACCCGGCCGAAGTTCTGGTAGATCCCGATGATGATCGCGAGCGCCACGGCGGCCTCGGCCGCCGCAAGCAGGATCACGAAGATCGAGAACATGCTCCCGTGGATCCCCGCGCCGGGGATGTACTGCGAGAAGGCCACGAAGTTCACGTTGGCCGCGTTGAGGACCAGCTCGACCCCCATCAGCACGCTCACCGCGTTGCGGCGCGTGATGATCGTGAAGATGCCCAGCGCGAACAGGGCGGCGCTGAGAACCAGGAGGTTCTCCAGCGGATGGCGCGTAAACGCCCAGCTCATAGACGAATCTCCCCGAGGTCCTGTGTTCTGAGTCCAAGGTGATCCACGGTCCGGAGTCCACCGTCGACGGTGGACCTGGGACCCCGGATCACCTTGGACCTTGAACCAAGGACTCTGATCACTCCCGCACTTCCTTTCGCGCCAGGAAGGCCGCTCCCACGAGGGCGGCCAACAAGAGCACGGAGACCACCTCAAAGGCCAACAGGTACGGCCCCATGAACGCGCGGCCGAGCGCGCGCGTCAGGCCCTTCTCCGACGTGAAATCGGGGACGTCCTTGTCCACGCCGTACTCGACCCAGGGGCTGTCGCCCCCCTCAACGTCGAGCCGCACCCGCCACCGGTACTTGCCCTCCGGAAGCCGGTCGAAATCGAAATTCGCGACCGCGCCGTCGGCCCCGGGGGCGAACGTCACGGGCTTCGGCGGCGGAAGCGCTTCCCACTCCCCCGCTTTCTTGAGCTTCAGGAGCCCGAACTGCGCGCGCGCCTGGCCCGACGGCGGGGCCGGCGCCTTCAGCCGGAGCTGGACGAACCCGTCGAGGATCGTGCCTCCCGGTTCGACCGCGGTCCTCCCGGAGCCTTGCCACATCGAGAGCTCCGCCGGGACCGGCGGCTGCCCCGGCGACGCGACATCGGCCTTCCGCAGGACCTTCGGACCCGTCCTCCACGTGTACCCGTAGACGAACCCGGTGACGATGAGGACGAACACGCTGACGCACGCGGTGACCGACACGGGCCCGGGGGACGACTCGTTCGAGAGCTTCACGTCGGTGATCTTGTGGGTCAGCATGATCGCGAAGATGATCAGCACGAGGATGCCGCCGACGTAGATCAGGATCTGCGCCGCCACGATGAAGTCCGCCCGCACGAGCGCGTACAGGGCGGCCACCGCGAAGAGCACCGTCAGGAGGGCGAACGCCGAGCGGACGATGTTCCTCGACAGCGCCACGGCGAGGCCGCCGCCGAGGGCGGCCGCCGCGACGACGTAGTAGACGACGTTCAGCAGGATTTCCGAGACGGCCATAGGTTTTCTTGAGACTCAGGCCTTCGCCGGGGCGCGCACCGGAGGCAGGCCCTCGGGCGGCGGCGCGAAGGCCACCTTGCCGACCAGCGCGAGCGCCACCGCCCCGACCACCACGCCCAGCCCCAGCCCGACGTACTTGTTGTATTCGCCCGCGCCGATCGCGAAGAGCGTCACGAAGGCGAGCGGCGTCAGCCGCTTCCAGCACAGGTCCATGAGCTGGTCGACGCGGTACCGCGGCAGGGTCCAGCGGAGCCACATCATCAGCAGCACGAGGGCGAACGACTTGGTCATGAACCAGAAGAGGCCCTCGAGGAACGGGCTGACCGGGAACGTCGACCCGAGCAGGTGGCCGAACGGCGGGAGCCAGCCGCCCAGGAAGAACGTCGTCGCGATCGCCGCGACGACGAACATGTTCGCGTACTCCGCGAGGAAGAAGAAACTGAAGCGCATGCCGCTGTACTCGGTGTGGTAGCCCGCGACGAGCTCCGACTCCGCCTCGGGGATGTCGAACGGCGTGCGGTTCGTCTCGGCCAGGCCCGCCGTGTAATAGATGAGGAAGGCCATGATCGTGAACGGCGGGTGGCGGAAGATCCCCCACGAGAAGATCCCGCCGTGCCAGTCGGGCATGAACCCGAAGCAGAAGCCCGTCTCCTGCTTCGCGGAGATCTCCTGCATGTCGAGCGTGCCGTAGATGAGGAGCATCCCGAGAAGCACGATCCCGACGGGCACTTCATAGCTGACGATCTGCGCGGCGGAGCGCATCGCGCCGAAGAGCGCCCACTTCGAGCCGCTCGACCATCCCGCCATCAGGATCCCGATGACGACCGCGCTCGACACGGCGAGGATGTAGAGGATCCCGACGTTCATCACCGCCGGGGACCACCCGACCGTGTACGGAAGGGCCACCCACGCCGCGAACGACCCGCCGAAGACGATGTACGGCGCGAGGCGGAAGAGGAGCCGGTCCGTGTCCCTCGGGATCACGTCCTCCTTCACCATCAGCTTGAGCGCGTCCGCGAGCCACTGCAGGCTGCCGTGGGGCCCGACCTGGTACGGGCCGACGCGCGCCTGCATGTGCGCCGCGATCTTGCGCTCGAGGAGCGTGTTGACCCCGGCGTAGACCGCGATGAAGTTCACGATGATGGCGCACACGACGACGATTCCGAGGAGGGCGACATACCAGTCCCCGGTCACGATGTCGGACCAGCTGAATCCCGCGAGAAGGGCGATCATGGTTGCCCGCTACTTGAGCGGGATCCCCTGGTAGTGCTCGGGGAAGTCGTAGTCCTTGCGCATCGGGTAGCCGGGCCAGTCCTCGGGCAGGAGGATGCGCCGGAGGTCGGGATGCCCGTCGTACCGGATCCCGTAGAGGTCGTACGCCTCGCGCTCGTGCCAGTTCGCGGTCGGCCAGACCGGGCACAGCGTCGGGAGGTGCGGATCGTTCCGGTCGAGCTTCGCCTTCAGGACGAGTCGGTGATTGCGCCGGATCGAATAGAGGTGGACGACGGACCAGAGGTTCTGCAGGTCGTCCGTGCCGCCGACGGAGGCCAGGTAATCGAAGTCGAGCTCGGGCGTATCCTTGAGGAACGCGCCGATCTCGGCCATCTGGGCGCCGTCGACGATCGCGAACGGATCGCCGTTCGGCTCGACCGTTTCAAGAACGGCGGAGGGAAAACGGGAGCGGAGCCGGTCGCAGATCTCCTTGAACGAGAGACCCACTTACCTCTCCTCCCCGGGCGGCTCGCGGCGCACCTCGCCGACGCTCCGCAGCCACTCGAGGTCCCCCTTCACCCACACGTAGGCGAAACCCACGAGGAGGATGATGAGGAAGACCGACATCTCGATGAACGCCAGGGGGCCCATGACCTTGGCTTCCGCGAAGACGGTCGTCCACGGGAAGAGGACCGCGATCTCGACGTCGAAGATCAGGAAAATGAGGGCGACGATGTAGAACCGGACGTTGAACTGCACCCAGGCGGTGCCGATGGTGTCCTCGCCGCACTCGTAGGTCGTCAGTTTCTCGGCGTCGGGCCGGTGGCGCCGGACGATCCGGCCCATGACCATGGACCCGAGAATGAAGGCGCACGCGACCAGGATGAAAACGAGGACGTTGGCGAATTCGAAGTACATGCGCCGGGCTCTCCGCGCGTCCTGTGGGGATTGGGTCGGCGGATAATAGCAGGA
>DASRJF010000273.1:0-6075 GCA_035649615.1 Planctomycetota bacterium
GACGGATCCCGCGTGGCGGATCTGATCGAGCACCGGCAGCGGCCGTTCGCAGACGATCCCCAGGTACCCCGCGCCGAAATCGTTGGCGAAAGCGATCGCCGCGGCCATGTCGTCCGCGACGAACAAGCCGCCATGCTTGGATAGGGCTTTCTGGATCGTCTCCGCGCGCGGCAGCTTGCCCGCCTGCAGGGACAGCTCGCGCCCCACGGCCTCGGCCTGCGTCGCGCTCGTCGTGACCAGCCGGGCGGTTGCGGAGACGTCATGCTCCGATTGGGCCACCATGTCGGACGCAATGCGTCGCGCGTCGCCGGTTCCGTCGGAGATGATCAGCAGCTCCGTGGGACCCGAGGCGAAATCGACCGCGACCTCGTCCGCCACCGCGCGCTTCGCGCCGTTCACGAACCGGTCGCCCGGGCCCGCGATGATCTCCACCCGGGGAATCGTCGCCGTCCCGAAGGCGAGCGCGGCGATGGCCGGGGCTCCTGACGTCCGGAACACGCGGTGGACTCCCGCGATGCGGGCCGCGAAGAGCACCGCCGGCGCGACGCTTCCGTCCGCGCCGGGGCCTGCGCACAGGAAGATCTCCCGGGTCCCGGCGACTGTGGCCGGAACGGCCGCCATCAGCACGGAGGAGGGAAGGGGCGTCGCGCCCCCCGCCACGTGCAGGCCCGCCCGCGCGTACGGCACGCAGCGCCGCCCGACGAGGATCCCCTTCACGGGAGCGTACTCGAACGACTTCGGCGCCCCCTGGCGGTGGAACCTCAGGAGATTGTCGAGAGCCGATCGGAGCGCGTTCTGTTCCTGCTGCTTGATCGCGCGCTCGGCCGCGTCGATTTCGGTCGCGGGGACCTCGATCGCGTCAAGCTGGACCTTGTCGAACTTCTTCGCGTACGCCCTCAGCGCGGCGTCGCCGTGCTCGCGCACGTCGGAGACGATGGTTCCGACGGCCTTCATCACGTCTTCCGTCAGCGCGCCCGGTCTGCTGAGAGCGGCCTTGCGGGCGGCGGGGTCCAGATCGGCGAGGCGTCGGACCGGGATCACGATCCGCAGTATATCAATCAGCGATTGGCATCGGTGAGCGCCAGGACGGCGAGCGTGGTCGCGAGGATCGGCTCATTCTCCAGCATCGCGTCCGCGGCGTTGAACCACGATCCGTCGTCGCGCTGGCGCCGGGCAAGGACATGCGCGATCCACGCCCTCCCGGGGGAATCGGCGATCCGGCTGGCGGCTGCCAGCCAGTACCCGTGAAGCGCGTCCCCCCACGGCCGCGGATGGTCGGGGGGGAATCCGGGGCATCGCTCCGCCGTGAAGCGCGTATGGATCCAATTCTCGGCGACCGTGATCCGCTCCTGGGGTCCCGCGGCCGCGCGAAGCGACAACACGCCGTCCGCGGTGGCCGTTCCATAGGAAACGCGCTCGCCCGCCTTGTTCTGGTCGGGAAGCGGGGTGAAGATGAAGCCTCCGTCGCCGTTCTGGCAGGTCTGCAGGAATTTCCGCGCCTTGGCCCACACCGGATCGTCCTGCGGGACGGCGGCGGCGGCGAGCGCTTCGAGGGCAAACCGCGTCATCGAAATGTCGAGCCGGTGCGCGTACGGCTTCGGTTGAGGGGGGCCACCGAAGGCCCAGCCGCCGTATTCCGGATCCGCGGGTGACCAACCTTCCGATTCGTCGAGCTGCGCCCGCTTCAAATAGTCCACCATGCGCGGCACGGAGGCTCGCCGCTCAAGCGCGACACAGGAGATGATCGTGAGCGACGTGGCGTAGTTCGGGTAGTCCGGACCTTCCGCCGTCATGCCGACCATGTCGTGCGAATCGATCTGCCGCTCGAGATACGTGGCCGCGAGTTTCATGCGATCGACATGTCTGGCGCGAAGGGGCTCCGGCAAACGCGTCATGGCGTAGAGCACGAACGCGGTCAGGGCCGGCCCGGGCCGGAGCACCGCGATCTCCTTCCCGCGCCAAGAGCCGTCGGGTTGCTGCTGGTCGGCGAGCCACGCGACGCCTCGCTCCAATGAAGTGGAGGAGTCCTCGACGCGAAGGAAATGAAGGACGACGAACACCAGCAGCAGAGTCACGAGGCCGGCCACCGGCAGCAGGAATTGGAGTCGATTTCCGGGAGCGTCGGACGTCATTTCGGCTTGGGCGCGTCGAGGATGCGCCCCAGTTCCTCGATCGTAGTCACCGGCGCCTGGCAGGCGTAGTTCTCGCACACGTAGGCGGACGGCTTGCCGCCGACCGGCTTCTTTCCCTCGAGCATGGGGACGCGCTTGACGAGGTTCGGATCCGCAACGGCGACCACGGTGTTGGGCAGATAGCGCCGGCGAATCTCCCGAAGCATGGCGGTCGATTCGCCCGCGATCACGATTTCGCGCCAGCCTGTATTCAGCATGTCGGCCGCCGACGCCAGGTGCGGATAGCCTTGCGGGAAGTTCGAGACTTCCGACGCGTGCCGCGCCAGGGCCGCCTTGGCCGAGGCGCGGAGGCGATCATTCGATGTCAGCTCCGCCAGTTTGAGCAGCGCGTGGACGGCCGCCGAGGTCCCGGACGGCATCGCGCCGTCGTAGACATCCCGCGTGCGCACGAAGAGCGACTCGTGATCCTTCGCCGCCAGGAAGAATCCGCCCTCCGGATCGGCGAAGAGCTCGACCATGGCTTCCGCGACCCTCACGGCCTCCTCCAGGTACTCCCCGCGGAACGTGGCCTGGTAGAGCTCGAACAAGCCGTCCGCCAGGAACGCGTGGTCGTCCAGGAAGGCCGAGATCGCGGACTCTCCGTCCCGGAAGCGCCTGAGCAGGCGGCCGTCACGGCGCCGGAGCTTGTCGAGGACGAACCGAGCCGCCTTTTCCGCGGCGGACACGAATCGCGGCTCCTCGAAGACCGCTCCCGCGATCGCGAGCGACCCGATCATCAACCCGTTCCATTCCGTCAGGATCTTGTCGTCGCGATAGGGCCGGGGTCGCTTCGCCCGCGCTTGAAAGAGGCGCTGCTTGCCGTCCGCGATGATCTTGGCGACCGGGTCCGGCGCGAGCTTGAATTCCGCGGCCACCTCCTCGACCGTCGCCGCCTTGTGGACCACGCTGTTGCCGCGGGGTTCGCGCGCTTCGTGGGGCGTCCAGTTTCCCCCTTCGACGACGCCGTACGCGCGGCACAAGAGGTCGCCGTCCCGGCCGGGCACGACCGCCTTCAGCTTCGCGGGAGTCCAGAGGTAGAACGTGCCCTCGAAGCCCTCGCTGTCGGCGTCCTCGGCGGAATAGAAGCCGCCCTCGGGCGCCGTCATGTCGCGGAGAACGTAGTCGCACGTCTCGCGCACGACGCGCTCGTACTCGGGATCTTTCGTGAGCTGCCACGCCTGCACGTAGGCGCGCACGAGGAGCGCGTTGTCGTAGAGCATCTTCTCGAAGTGGGGGACGAGCCAGGCCGC
This sequence comes from Planctomycetota bacterium, assembly GCA_035649615.1. GTDB lineage: Bacteria > Planctomycetota > MHYJ01 > MHYJ01 > JACPRB01 > DASRJF01. The sequence goes on from DASRJF010000273.1 coordinate 3,422, forward strand.
GTCGGTCGAGTACCGGTGGAAGCCGCCGCCGAGCTGGTCGTAGACCCCGCCGTCCTTCATCGCGTCGAGCTGGCGGCGGACCATGGCCAGGGCCTCGGCCGACTCCAGCCGTCGATGCATGCGGAGGAGGAACTCGAGCGCGACGCTGCGCGGGAACTTGGGGGCGCGGCCGAAGCCGCCGAGTTTCGCGTCGTAGTCCCCCGCGAACTGCGCCAGACCCTTCATGAAGAGTTCCCGGTCGATCGCGCCCGGGGACCCGGGAGCCGATTGCAGCGCGAGGGATTGCGCGAAGTCGCGGCCTCCCTTGACCACCCGGTCGCGCTCCTCCCGCCAGAGCTCCGAGACTTTCTCGAGGACCTGCTTGAAGTGGGCGGGCGGAAAGTAGGTGCCCCCGAAGAAGGGCTCCTTGTCCGGGGTCAGGAACGCCGAGAGCGGCCACCCGCCGTGCTGGGTCATCGCCTGGATGGCCGCCATGTACACGGCGTCGACGTCGGGCCGCTCCTCGCGGTCGACCTTGATCGACACGAACTTCTCGTTCAATACCGCCGCGATCTCCTTGCTCTCGAACGACTCGCGCTCCATGACGTGGCACCAGTGGCACGTCGAGTACCCGATCGACAGAAAGACGGGCTTCTCCTCGCGACGGGCCTTCTCGAAGGCCTCGTCGCCCCAGGGATACCAGTCGACCGGGTTGTGGCGGTGCTGGCGGAGGTAGGGGCTCTTTTCCTTGCCCAGGCGATTTTCGCGTCGCGCGTCCGGCATGGATTCCTCGACAGGGCCGCGGCAGGAGAGCGCGACCCAGGCCGCGACGGCCACAATAGCGGGTCGGCACATCCCGGCCAAGGTATCATCAAGCCGTGACGCGCGCGATGATGCTGATCGCGGCCTTGCTGGCCGCGGTCCGGCAGGAGGAGCCCATGAAGGCGCCGGAGCTCGAGGGCGGCGTCGGGTGGCTCAACACCGACAAGCCGGTGACGATGGCCTCGCTCAAGGGCAAGATCGTCCTGCTCGACTTCTGGACGTACTGCTGAATCAACTGCCACCACATCTTCCCAGATCTGAGGAAGCTCGAAGAGAAGTTCGCCCGCGAGCTCGTCGTGATCGGCGTCCATTCCGCGAAGTTCACGACCGAGAAGGACACGGAACAACTCCGGAAGGCGGTGCTGCGCCACGAGATCCGCCATCCGGTCGTCAACGACGCGGAGTTCAAGATCTTCGGCGCGTACGGAGCGCGCGGATGGCCTCACCTCGTCCTCATCGATCCCGAGGGAACGATCGTCGGACAGCGCGGCGGGGAGGGGATCTACGAGGTCATGGAAACGAACATCCGGCGGCTGATCGAGAAGTTCGACAAGAAGATCGACCGGAAGGAGATCAAGTTCCGGATGGAGGAGGAAAAGACCTCCGGCCTCCGGTTTCCCGGGAAGATCTTCGCGACGGCCGATCGGCTCTACATTTCGGACACGGGCCATCACCGGATCGTGATCGCGGATCACGAGGGCAAGGTGCAGGCGGTGGTCGGGACGGGCTCGGCCGGATCGATCGACGGGACGTTCGACAGGGCGCAGTTTCACCAGCCCCAGGGGCTCTTCGCCGACGGGGAGTGGCTCTATGTCGCCGACACCGAGAACCACCTCATTCGCCGGATCGATCTGAAGGAGAAGCGCGTCGACACGATCGCCGGCACGGGGAAGCAGGTCTACGGAAACGATTCCGGCGACGCCCGCAAGGTGCCGTTGAATTCGCCGTGGGATGTGATCGCCAAGGACGGACAGCTCTACATCGCCATGGCCGGGAATCACGCGATCTGGAGGATGGATCTCGCGAAGCGCACGATCGGACCCTTCGCGGGGGACGGACGCGAGTTGCTGGAAGACGGCCCGCACGGGAGCGAATCGTTCAACCAGCCGAGCGGTCTCGCGCTCCTCGGGGACAAGCTCTACGTCGCGGACAGCGAGGTGAGCGGCGTACGGGAGCTGGATCTCGATCCCGAAGGCTCCACGCGCACGATCGTCGGAACAGGCCTCTTCAAATTCGGCGACGTCGACGGCGTCGGCGACGCCGCGCGCCTGCAGCACGTGCTCCATGTCGTCGCGTGGGAGGGGAAGCTCGTCGTCGCGGACGCGTACAACCACAAGATCAAGCTGGTTGATCCCAAGACGCGCGAGGCGAAGACCTTTCTAGGCGACGGCAAGAAGGGAGCGGACGACGGCGCGAAGCCCCGATTCAACGAGCCGGGGGGATTATCGATTGCGGGGGGAAAGCTCTTTGTCGCCGACACGAACAATCACGCCATCCGCGTCGTCGAACTGGCGTCAAAGAAGTTGTCGACGTTGCAAATCGAGTTGACCAGGTGAAGCGAATGCGACCCGAATGGCTGCGACTACTCGAGTACTTTGCAGCAGCGTTTCTAGTCCTCTGGCTCGGGGATTGCGTATTGGCACGGAGCAACGGCCATGAGGTGGCAACTGAATTCACCGCTCTAGGTGTGGGCAGCCTGACCCTTATCGTCTACTCATCGCTGAGGTACGGAATGCTGCCGAGGGCTTGACCTCACCTCGGGCCCCTCGTATTTTGACCCCCTCAACGGTAACTCCTTCCATCATTGAACGGGGGTCTGCATGTCGCTCGCCGACTATCGCGCCGAGGGCGGA
>DASRJF010000274.1:0-3540 GCA_035649615.1 Planctomycetota bacterium
TACGTCCAGAACACGGAGCAGGGCGTCGAGATCCGCGCCCCCCAGAGCCCCGGCAAGGACCAGATGTGGATGGCGAAGCTGAAAGAGGGCAAGTTCTTCTCCGACGTGGCCGTCAGCGTCACCCATCGCGTCGACAACTTCACCATCGAGGCCATGACCCAGAGGCTCGCGGATCCCATGCGCGAGAAGTGGCCGGACAAGATCACGGACCTCGCGAAGAACTACCGGGATAACTACCTCAAGGAAAAGAAAGACGGCACCCCCTCGGACTGGAAGGAGTGCCGCATCGTCCAGGAGGACCCCAAGGCCAAGCTGCCCAGCCTGTCCGGCAAGTGCTGCATGCACAAGATTGCGCTCGTCGACCAGAAGGACAACAAGAAGGAAATCATCCAGTTCTTCTGCATCTCGTCGGAGGTCCTGTACATCGTGACCGTGACGTACGACGCCGAGGGATTCAAGAAGTACTGGCCGCGCGAGGGGCAGCAGATCCTCGCCTCCATCAAGCGCTGCAAGTACGAGAAGCCGAAGTAGCGGGTCCATTTCCGGGGACCGGTCGCGCGTATAATGTCTGGACCCATGACCGACCCCATCGATCCCGGCGCGCCACGCCATCGAGCTTGGCCCCTCGCCGCGATGGCCCTGCTGGTCGGGCTCCTCGCGACGTTCCTCGTCGTCAAGTTCACGCGCCCCCACGACGACACCCCCGTGACGGTCCTCCCTCCGGCGCCCGTGTCGCCGCCGGACCCGCCCCCTCCCGTACTTGATCCGGCAGACAAGCTCCTGGAAGAGGCGGAGAAGGCCCTGAAAGAAGGGCGGCTGGATGAGGCCGCCGACATGGCGAACCAGGCCAAGGCATCGCGCGCGGCGGCCGCCGCGGCCCTCCTGGCCCGGATCGGGGAAGCCCGGAAGGGAGCTCCCGCCGACGAGACCCCCAAGGTCACGGAAGAGGAACGGATACGGCGGGAAGAGGCGGCCGCCCAGGAGAAGGCGCGCCGCGAACGGGAAGAGGCCCTCGCGGAGCTCGACCGCATCATCGCGGAGGCGGACGAGCAGGCCACGTCCGACCGGTGGGACGCGGCGCTGGCCGTGTACGACAATGCCCTGAAAAAATATCCGGCGCTGGCCGGCATCGAGGACTTCGGGGCCTCCCGCCGGCGCGTTGAGAAACACCGCCAGGATGCCGCGACCGCGTTCGCGACCGCCGTCGAGCGGGCGAGGTCGGAAGCGAAGGCGGGGCGGTTCACGGCCGCCCTCCGGACCGCCCGCATGGCCGGAACCCTCTATCCGGAAAACCCCGCGGGTACCGCCCTCCTCAAGGAGATCACCCGGCAGATGCTCGAGTCGAACCTCGTTTCCATTCCCCCGACCCCGAAGGGCGGGGTGAAACTCGGCGACGCGAAACAGCCCGACGAACCCGAGCGCACGTTCACCAGCCCCGGGTTCCTGATGGACAAGTACGAGGTGACGAACGAGGAGTACTACCTGTTCGTCCACCTCAGCGGCCATCGCCCGCCGCCCAGCGCCCTGTGGTCGGGAGGAGAGCCGAAGACCGGAGCCGAGCGGTATCCCGTCACCCACGTGTCCGCCTCCGACGCCGAGGCCTTCGCCAAGTGGGCCGGGAAACGCCTGCCCACGGAGGACGAGTGGGAATACGTGGCCCGGTGGAACGACGGCCGCGTCTATCCGTGGGGCTCCACGGAGCCCTCCGACCGGAATCCCATGTGCCAGTCCTTTGAAGCGTCGCTCGCCTCCAACCCCAACCAGGTCCCCAAGAACGTCCCCGTCGGCTCGTGGCCCGACAGCCAGAGCCTGTTCGGCATCCACGACCTCGCGGGAAGCGTGTGGGAGTGGACCTCGACGCCGCTCGGGACCCTCCGGATCCAGAAGGGCGGATCCTTCCTCACCATGGTCCGGGCGACGCGCGGGTCGAACCGGCTCGCCGACGATACGGATCTCCTCCACCCCGACGTCGGGTTCCGGTGCGTGAAAGACCGGCCGTGAGCCCGCCTGAAGTACCCGGCGACCGCGACCTCATCGAGCGGGCCCGGCGCGGGGATCGCGACGCCTTCGGGATGCTCGTCGTCCGCCACCAGGACCGCATCTACACGGCCGTCCTCCGCTTCTGCGGCGACGAGGAGGACGCGCGCGACATCGCCCAGCGCGCCTTCGTGAACGCGTGGCGGCGGCTGGACTCGTTCAAGGGCGACTCCGCCTTTTCCACGTGGATGTACCGCATCGCGTTCAACGAGTCGGTGAGCTTCCGCCGCGAGGGGGGGCGCCGCAGGGTCGTCCCGCTCCAGGGCCGGGACGGCGAGGCGGGCCCCGAGCCCGCCGACGACCGCCGCCCCGGCGACCGCCTCGAGGTCGAGGAGAGCCGCCGCCAGGTGCAGGAGGCGCTCAACCAGCTCGATCCCGAAGAGCGGAAGATCCTCATCCTGAAGGAGCTCGAGGACCGGTCGTACGACGAGATCGCGGAGATCCTGGAGATTCCGAAGGGGACGGTGCGGTCGCGGCTCTTCCGGGCGCGCGATGCCCTCAGGGAGAAACTCCGCGTTCTTCTGAAGTCGGCGGAACCGGGGTCGGTCGAATCGCGTCCAAGGGGTGGATGAAAGGCTTTGGGTAAGACTTCAGACTTGAGACTTCAGACTTCAGAAGGGAAAGACCAGAACCCATGACGTGCGGCTTTGACAAGGGCCTGCTCGCCGCCCACTACGACGGCGAGACGACCGCCGAGGAACGCGTCGAGGTGGAGCGCCATCTCGCCGGCTGCCCGGAGTGCGCCCGCGACTTGGCGTCCATGAAGAACCTTTCGGCGGCCCTGAAGCCCCTTTCGCGATCGGCCGCGCCGATGTCGATCGCCGAAGGCGTCCTGCGGGATATCGCCCCGGTCCGCTCCGTGTCCCGCTCCTGGGTCGGTTGGGCAAGCTCGGCGGCGGCGGCCCTCCTCTTGGCGGTCGGCACGTTCTACATCCTCGACCGGGAAAAGTCCGCCCCGGATCGGAGTACCCTGGCGAGCGATCAGAAGGCCGGCACGCCCCGGTCGGAGAGTCTCCGTCGCCAGGACGATGCGGAATCCCGGAGCCATTACTCGAAGGAATCTCCGAAAGCGCCGCCGGGGGATCCCGCCCCGCCCGCCGCGCCCGCGCCCATGGCGGAGGAGCCCCTTGGGAAGGGTCGCGATGACGAGGGGCGGCTGGACGATCACGCGGAGGGGGACAAGGCCAAGGAAGCCCCGGCCGCGGAACCAAAATCACGGATGGGCGCCAAGCCCGTCGCGCCCGGGGTCCCCGTCGTCCGCGTGAAGGCGGCGGACGTCGCGAAGGCCCGGGCCGAAGTCGAGGCCTTCCTCGCCGAGCGCGAACTCAAGCTCACTCCAGGGGCGCCGCTCCTCGGCCGCAGCGCCTACGTGCGCGACCACTACGTCCAGCTCGACCTGACCGCCGAAGAGGCCGCCCTTCTCGACAAGCGAATCGCGGAGTTGAAGGACACCTCGACGGCACGGACGACGCTCGAACTGGAAAAGAAACGCCTGGCGGAAGA
>DASRJF010000275.1:0-2227 GCA_035649615.1 Planctomycetota bacterium
CTTCCCCGCGAAGTGGTTCCTCCGCGAGAACATGAACAGCGTGATGAAGATCGGCGCGGCGAAGTGCCCGACGCTGATCGTCCACAGCAAGGAGGACGAGATCGTCCCGTTCTCGCACGGCGTGAAGCTCTTCGCGGCCGCACCCGAGCCGAAGTGGTTCGCCGAGTATTCGGGAGTCGGCCACAGCAGCCTGATCTCGGTCCGGCGGGCGGAGTGGTTGAAGGACTTGTCGGAGTTTCTGGATCGAATCGGGCTGCCGCGCACCAAGACCTAGCGGTCAGTGGACGATTGTGGATTGTCGATTGTGGATTGTGGATTCCGGAGGGGGCGGCTTCCGCATGTTTGAGGTTCGGAAATCGCCAATCACCAATCGCCAATCGCTAATCGGTTTTCAGCGTTCCTTGCGATACAGCCTCATCGCGACCGGCGACGCCGCCAGCACGATGACGGCGGACGCGACCAGCACCCAGGCGATGTCCCCGGGCGCCACGTGCCCATGCATGAGCCCGCGTGACGCCTTCGCCAGGTAGGTCACGGGATTGCGGCCGACCGCCGCCTGCAACCACGGCGGCATCGTCGACAGGTTGACGAAGATGTCGCTCGCGAACGTCAGCGGCATGAGGAAGATGAAACTCGTCGTCATGACCGACTCGGGGCTCTTCACCAGCATCCCCACGATGATCCAGAGCCACGAGAGCGAGAACGCGAAAACGAGCACCAGGCCCACCGCGGCGACGACGCCGAGGAATCCGCCCCCGGGCCGGAACCCGATGAGCAGGCCGACGATGATGATGATCGTCGACGCCACGCTGTAACGGATCACGTCGCCCGCCAGCGCGCCGAAGAGCGGGGCCGGCTGCCACATCGGGAGCGACCGGAACCGGTCGTACAGGCCCTTCCGGATGTCCCCGTTGAGCCCCACGCCCGTGTAGACGGTGATGAAGAGGATCGTCTGCACGACGACGCCGGGCAGGAGGTACTGGATGTACTGGCGCGGCGACCCCTCGAGCGCGCCGCCGAAGATGTACGTGAACATGACCGTGAACATGATCGGCGTCACGATCACGTCGAAGAGCTGGAACGGCACGTGCTTGATCTTGAGCAGCGCGCGCCACGCGAGCGTGATGACCGCCGACGCCGCCGACGGGGACCCCGGCCGCGCGGGCATCGTGAGCAGCTCGTGGGTCCGCTCCCCGGAGGGAAGCGCGTCTTCGCTCACGCCTTGGTCTCCTCGGCCGGACGGCCGGTCAGCGCCAGGAACACCTCGTCCAGGCTGGGATGGCCCACCGAGAACTGCGCGATGTCGATCCCGCGATCCGTCATCGCCTTCAGGACGTCGGCCGCCTGGGCCGCCGACTTGAGCCGCGCGGTCACCTCCAGGGGATCGGCCGACGGGAGGACGCCGTCGCCCAGGACGCGCGACACCACTTCCTGCGCGAGCGCGCGCTGGTCCGCCGCGACGAGCCGCACGTGCAGCGCGTTCGATCCCACGGACGACTTGAGCTCCGCGCTCGTGCCTTCCGCGATGACGCGGCCGCGGTCGATGACCGCCATGCGTTCCGAGAGCCGGTCCGCTTCGTCGAGATACTGGGTCGTCAGGAGAACCGTCGTGCCCTCGGCCGCGATCCGGCGCACGAGCTCCCACACCTGGTTGCGGCTCCGGGGATCGAGCCCGGTCGTGGGCTCGTCGAGGAAGAGCACCTCCGTCTTCGCCACGAGGCTCGCCGCGATGTCGATGCGGCGCCGCATGCCGCCGGAATAGGTGAGCACCTGCCGCCCCGCGGCGTCCGCGAGTCCGAACGCCTCGAGCAGCTCCGACGCGCGCCGCCGGGCGCCGCTCCACGGCAGGCCGAGCAGGCGCCCCACGAGCACCAGGTTCTCGAGTCCGGTCAGGTCCTCGTCGACCGAGGCGTACTGTCCGGTCAGGCTCACCTTCTGCCGCACGGCCCGGGCGTCGCGGACGACGTCGAGCCCGAGCACGGTCGCGGACCCGGAGTCGGGGCGGAGGAGCGTGGCCAGGACGCGGATGGCCGTCGTCTTCCCTGCGCCGTTCGGGCCGAGCAGGCCGTAGACCGATCCCGCCCGGATCTTGAGATCCACACCGTCCAGGGCGCGGGTCGCCCCGAAGGTCTTGACGAGCGCGGCCGTCTCGATGGCGTAAGTCATGCCTGAGATGTCGTCGAACAATCCCGCGAGGAATCGACAGGAATCAGCGCGCCGGGCTCGG
>DASRJF010000276.1:0-3500 GCA_035649615.1 Planctomycetota bacterium
GCTGGGCCTCGCCGTCCTCGGGTGCGGAGCGGGCCAGGACGACAAGCCGAAGGACAAGTCGAAAGTCCTGCTCGACCCGTCCCTCCCGGAGTGGAAGGAGAAGGCGCCCGACACCTTCAAGGCGAAATTCACGACGAGCAAGGGCGACATCACGATCCTCGTCGAGCGCGCGTGGGCCCCGCTGGGCGCCGACCGGTTCCACGCCCTCGTGAAGAACGGCTACTTCGACGACGTCCGTTTCTTCCGCGTCGTGAGCGGCTTCATGGCGCAGTTCGGGATCCACGGCAATCCGGACGTGAACAAGGTGTGGCGGGAGGCCTCGATCAAGGACGATCCCGTCGTGAAGAGCAACCTGCGCGGCTGGGTGACCTACGCCACGCGCGGCCCCAACACGCGGACGACGCAGCTCTTCATCAATTTCTCGGACAAGAACAAGTTCCTCGACTCCCAGGGCTTCACGCCCTTCGGCCAGGTGGTCGAGGGCATGGACCTCGTGGACCAGTTCTACAGCAAGTACGGCGACGGCCCCCCGCAAGGCTCGGGTCCCAACCAGGCCAAGATTCAATCCGAGGGCAACGCCTACCTTGAGAAGAATTTCAAGGAGCTCGACTACATCAAGACGGCGAAGATCGTCCCGCCCGAGGAAAAGCCGCCCGATCAGAAGAAGTGATTCCGCGACCCTCGTTCGGGAATCGCTGATCGCCAATCCTTCCCGCCGGAGTGGTTTCTCACTGTGCGATTTGCAATTGGCGATGCTTCTGTTGGCATAGACTGGATCAATGCACGTCGGATTCGCCATCGCGGCCGCCCTCGCCGGCAGCGTGGCGATAGTCGCCATCCGCGCCCCGCACGGCCATCGTAGTCTCAAGGTGAAGGTGGCGACGAGCCGCAAGGGCCGGCTCGAGAAAGTCCTGCTGACCTTCGCGTGGGCGGGGTTCTTGGTCCCGATCCTCTGGGCGATCACGCCCCTCTTCAGATTCGCGGACTATCCGCTCCATCCCGTGCCGTACGCGATCGGGGTGATGTGCATGGCCGCGGGACTGTGGCTGTTCCATGGATCGCATGTGGACCTGGGCACGAACTGGTCGGTCACGCTGGAGCTGCGCGAGAATCACCGGCTCATCACGGGCGGGCTCTACCGGTTCGTCCGCCACCCCATGTACGCGGCGTTGGGACTCTATTCGGTCGGCCAGGTCCTGGTCCTGCCCAACTGGGTGGCGGGCCCGTCTTACCTCGTGTCGCTGGGCACGCTCTTCCTCTTCCGCGTGGGCGCCGAGGAGCGGATGATGCGCGAACAATTCGGGAAGGACTACGAGGAATACGCCGCGCGCACGAAGCGGCTCATTCCCGGGATCTGGTAATCGCTTTCCTCGCGTCGCGACTTTCTTCGAATTTTCCCGCGAATCCGCGTCACACGCCGGCCTCCCGAGTCTCGATGAAGGAGATTTCCGGTTTTTTTTCTCACCAAGGGAGGCGGTATGAAAACGGTCATCGGCGTGATGCTGGGTCTCGTCCTGGCCGCGGGCCCCGGCTTTTCCCAAGACCCGGCCGGCGGCGCCCCGAAGGGAGAGAAGGCGCCTGGCCCCGGGGAGGAATTGGACAAGGCCGTCGCGAAGGCGGGGACCATGACCAATTACTCCTGCGTGATCTCGGTGAAGGTGGAAGGGATCAGCGTCGACACCAAGGACAGCCAGCCCGTCGAGCTGCAGATCCAGCCCGGCGCGCCCTGGCATCTGAAGTGGGGCGATAAGGAGGCCTACAAGAAGGGGGAAGTCATCGTCGTGAAGGAAGGAGACGCCTGGAAGCGTCCCGACCGGGCCGCCAAGGGGGCGCAGTCGCTGGCCATGCTCCGGGGCCCGCATGAGGTCCTGGGAGACCTCAAGAGCTCGAGCTTCAAGGAGGTCAAGCGGGAGGATTCGGAGGGCGGTCGGTGCTTCGCCGGCGAACTGACGGAAGAGGCCGCCAAGAATCTCGCCCAGATGAAGCGCGGGGCGGCCGCCGGCGACCGGTCCCTGCCCAAGCCCACCGGCACGGCCAAGGTCTGGGTCAACGGCGAAGGCGCCGTGACCAAGTACGAGGTCTTCATCGAAGCGAAGATGAAGGGCGCCGACAACCAGGACGTCACGGTCAAGCGGGCCATCGCCGTCGAATTCCGCGACATCGAGTCCACGAAGTACGAGGTGCCTCCGGAAGCCGCGAAGGCGCTCGAGGGGTAAGCACCCGAATCACCGGGAAGTGCCATCTTGAGTACGGGGCGCCCCGAAAGGGGCGCCCCGTGTTTTTTTGCTGCACGCCCGCTTCCTGGCGACGGGGCAATCCCGCTATCGCGGCAGGAACCAGTGGATGTAGCCGCAGTGGTCGCAGATGATGCACGTCGCTTCGGGGTTGACCCAGTCGAAGTTGAAGAACGTCGAGACCGCCGTGTTCAGCTGCCCCTTCCGCTGCCAGAACTTGTCGTGATGGCAGATCTCGCATCGAAGCGGCTTGCCGGCGATCTCAACTTCGGTCGCCTCCTCCCTGCCGAAGAATCCCATGCGCGTTGCTCCTTTCGCCTTATCATGACTCGGGAATGGAGTCCGCCGTTACAAAGACCTTTGCGGAACATTCTGTCGTCCGCCTGCGGACCGCGATGCCGGACGACAGGGGAAGGCCCGTCGATGAGGGCGCGACCGGCACGATCGTCTTCGTTCACACGACCCCTACCGGACAGGAGCCGGCCTATACCGTTGAAGTGATTCGCACCCCGACCGATTCGAGCCTGGTCGAGGTCCGACATGGAGACGTGGAACTGCTGAAGGCCCCGGCTTCGGAAACGAAGATCCCGGGGGGGTCTTGGTTTCTATTCGTCGTCGCCTGCCTGTGCGGAATCGGATCCGTCATGAGCATCGACTTCTGCGCCGAATCTACGAAGAGAGGCGACCGCTGGAGCGTGCTCGGCTACCTCGTCGTGATCGCCCCCCTGTTCGGATCCCTCTCTCTGGCGGCCCTCATCTTCTCCTCGGTAACTTACGCGCGTCGCCGCCGCCGCCTCGACCAGGCTTCCGTCCTGCTGACGGGCGGGTCTTTGCTGGTGACGATCGTCCTCGTCATCCTGCTCTTGCAGCAGGAGTAGCCGGTCTACCGTCCGCAAAGCCGGCGGGCCGCTGATCCCCGTTCGGGGCCATCCCCAATCGCCAATCGCCAATCGCCAATCTCAAATCGTTCGCGCCGGAGTGTCCTCAGACGTCACACCTTTGGATATGCTGGATCATGTGCTCTTACAGGAATTCCATCCTGCGGTCCGCAAGTGGTTCGAGACCCGGCTGGGGTCGCCCACCCCGCCCCAGCTCGAAGGCTGGCCCCTCATCCGCGCCGGCAAACACACCCTGATCGCCGCCCCCACCGGCAGCGGCAAGACCCTCGCGGCCTTCCTCCACGCGATCGACAGTCTGTTCTCGACCGGCCCGTACCTTCCGGATGAGACGCGCGTCCTCTACGTCTCTCCCCTCAAGGCCCTCGGG
>DASRJF010000277.1:0-3744 GCA_035649615.1 Planctomycetota bacterium
CAAGAGAGACGGCTATAGTGTCGGCACAACGGAGGAACGGAAGATGAAAGCGATCGTGGCGATCTTCGCGGGCCTGATGCTCGCGGTCCTCGGGTTCTTCGGATGCGCGTACTCGACCCGCAACCAGATCATCGAGCTCGACGAGCAGGCGAAGGCGAAGTGGGGCGACATCGACGCCGTCCTCCAGCGTCGCCTGGAGCTGATCCCCAATCTTGTCAACACGGTCCAGGGGGCCGGCAAGTACGAAGGCGAGACCCTGAAGGAGATCACCGAGAAGCGCAACCACCTCGACACGGTGGTGAAGCAGCTGAAGGAGACCCCGCGCGACCCCGCCCAGGCGGAAAGGCTCGACCGCCTGAACTCCGAACTCTTCGCGACGATGCGCGCCTTCACGGGCATTGCGGCCGAGGCTTATCCCCAGTTGAAGGCGACCGAAGCCTATCGCGATCTCATGTCCCAGCTCGAGGGGACGGAGAACCGGATCGCCGTGGCTCGGAAGGACTACAATCAGTCGGCCGCCTCACTCAACGCCATGATCCGGAAGTGGGGATGGATGCCGTTCTGCGGCGGCTTCAAGGACCGGCCCGTCTTTCAGGCGTCGCCGGAGTCGCAGAAGGCGCCCGAGGTAAAGTTCTAGTTCGATGACCATCTTCATTGCGGCGCTGCTGCTGGCGGCGCCGCAAGACATTCCCCGGCTTTCGTCGCCCGTCGAGGATTTCGCGGGCGTCCTCTCGCCGGCCCAGCTCCAGGAAGCGCAATCGATCTCCTCGGCGCTCGAGCAATCCGACTCCACGCAAGTCGTCCTCCTCGTCGTGAAGACGACCGGCGGAAAGGACATCTTCGACTACGCCCACGAGGTGGCGCGCCACAACGGCATCGGACGGCGCGACAAGAGCAACGGCGTCCTCATCGTGGTGGCGGTCGGCGATCGCAAGGTGCGGATCCACGTCGGCCAGGGGCTCGAGGGGAAGCTCACCGACGCGCTCTCCGGCCGCATCATCCGGGATGAGATGGTCCCCCGATTCCAGCAGGGCCACTACGGGGAAGGCGCGCTCGCCGGCCTGAAGGCGGTCTCGGCGGCGGTGAAGGGGGAGTACAAGGGGACGGCCAGTCCCCAGCGCCGGAAAAAGACATTCGGCTGGGCAAGCCTGGTGATCTTCATCCTCCTGGCGATGTTTTTCTCCCGCCGGGGCGGCCTGGGCGGATTCTTCACCGGATACATGATCGGCGGGATGCTCTCCGGCGGCGGTCGAGGAGGGTGGGGCGGAGGCGGGGGTGGCGGAGGCGGAGGCTGGTCGGGCGGAGGCGGCAGCTTCGGCGGCGGAGGCGCCTCCGGCTCGTGGTGAAGCCCGCCCGGTTCCTGACGGCCGAGGAGCGCGAGCGCGTGCGCGCCGCGGTCGCCGCCGCGGAGCAGACGACGGCGGGCGAGATCCGGGTCCTGGTCGTCGGAAGGAGCGCGCCGTGGTCCTGGCTGACCGGGGCGGCGTGCGGGCTCGCGGCCGGCGTCATCGCGTACGTGCTGCAGCACGCCGCGACGTGGGGTCATCCGGGGGTGGTCGAGATCCTCGTCGCCTCCGCCGTGGCGCTCGGGGTCCTCTTCCTCGGCGCGTGGCTCCTCCCCCCGCGGCGCGCGGCGAAGGACCTCGCCGTGTGGGACCGGGCGAGGCGCGAATTCACGAGGCTGGGGATCGGGAAAACCGAGGGCGCGACGGGCGTGCTCGTGATGATCTCGATCTTCGAGCACGACGTGGTGGTCCTGGCCGACAAGGCGATCAACGACAAGGTGGCGCCCGACACGTGGAAACGCGAGGTCCAGATCCTGCTCACCGGCGTGAAGGCGGGGCGGGCGGGCGAGGGGATCGCGGCCGCGGTGACCGAGATCGGCGCGCTCCTCGCGAAGCACTTCCCGCGCCGCGAAGGCGACATCAACGAGCTGCCCGACGACGTGGAAACGGGCCGGTAACCCGCTTCAGGAATCCTCGCCGAACACCTCCGCCGTGAAGGTCTCGATGACCGTCGCGGGATCCCGCCACGCGTCGATCGGAAGCCCCGCCTTCTTGCAGGCCTGGGCCAGGAACTCCTCGCCGGACCAGGCGTGTTCCGTGGCGACCTGCGGGAGCAGGAGTCCCGAGTTCGGGCCGCGGCGGACGTAGAGGCCGTCGCGCCCGATGACCACGTGCGCGGGGCCGCCGACGCGCTTCCGCGGGGAGAGGACGCTGATTTCCACTTCGAGTCCGGGAAGTTCGTCCGGGGCGATGGGGGAAAAGCGGTCGTCGCGCGTCGCGGCCGCGACGGCCATCTCCCGGACCGAGATCCAGAGGGGCTGTTCGGCCGCGAGGTGGCCGATGCACCCGCGCAACGCCCCGTCCGCGCGCAGGGTGACGAAGGCGGCGCCCGGGCCCTGGAGCTCGGGAATGCCGGGGACGGCGATGTCCGGATCCGCGCCTTCGGCGGCGGCCCGGATGGAGGCGCGCGCGAGGGTCAGCAGGGCGCGGCGCGCGTCGTCGTTCAGCATGATCGGAAAAAAAGAAGCCCCCGCCCGGGGGCGGAGGCTTCAGTGTATCCGGTGGGCGGATCGCGGCGAACTACTTGGTCGTCTTGTCCCTCTTGGGCGAGGAGGTGTTCGAGGCGCCGGAGGACGCCAGGACGTAGATCTCGACGCGGCGGTTCTTCTTCATGTTGCCCGCGTTGCGGTCGTTGGGGGCGCAGGGTTCGCGGTTCCCCTTGCCGATGCAGTCCGCGAAGGAGGACTCGGGGATGCCGGCCTTGATGAGCGCGCCCATGACGGCGATCGCGCGGAACGTCGAGAGTTCCATGTTCGTGTCCGTCTTGAGGAGCTCCTTGGTCCCGGGCTTCGTGATCGGCGCGCGGTCGGTGTGGCCGACGATGCGGAAGTTGAAGGACCGGCCCTTGTGGGCGTCGGCGAACTTCTTCAGGATGTCGTTGCCGCCGGCGCTGATCTTGTCGCTGCCGCTTTCGAAGAGGAGGTCGGTGCCCATTTCCCAGGCGCCGGTTTTCGAGTTGTAGGACATGCCCCCGCCCTCGCCGTTCTGGAGGTCCTTGAGGGCGGCCTGGAGCTGGCGCGCGAGCTGGCCGTAGAGTTCGTCCGACGTGCGGACGAGCTGCTGGTCGTCGAGCTGCCGGCTGACGGCCTCGTTCTGGGTCATCAGCGCGAGGTTCTGGCGCTCCAGGGTTTCGTTGTAGGCCTTGAGCGCGGCCATGTCGCGGAAGTACTTCTCGGACGACACGGTGGCGCAGCCGATGGCCGATGAAGCGGCGACCGCGAGCGCAAGGATGGACGATAGGCGGACGGACATGGCAACCCCCTCTCTCGTGAACAGGCCCCGCAGCTCCACGCGGAGCTGCACTAAACGTAATTTATAAATCATAAACTACAGTTTGTCAAGGGAATTATGTGCAAGGAAAGACTTCAGACGGCTGACTTCAGACTTCAGAAGGAGTACAGGCGGACAAGGAAGCCGGAGACTGTAAACTGGCGGCTCCCATCGGACTGAAGTCGGAAGTCTGGAGTCTGAAGTCTGAAGTCTAAGGAAACCCCATGACTGAACAGAGACGCTGCTGGCCGTCCGGCGACGATCCGCTCATGGACCGCTACCACGACGACGAGTGGGGGCGGCCGGCGCACGACGACCGGCGCCACTTCGAGTACCTCATCCTCGACGGATTCCAGGCGGGGCTGAGCTGGCGGACGATCCTGCACAAGCGGGAGAATTTCCGGCGCGC
>DASRJF010000278.1:0-15437 GCA_035649615.1 Planctomycetota bacterium
TCCCATCCCATCGCGCCCGACGAGCACGTCCGCTGCCGCCGCTGCCGCACGCCCCACCATCCCGACTGCTGGGAGTTCAACGGCGGGTGCGCGACGTTTGCCTGCGGAGAAAAACACTCGCTCAAGGAAGTGGCGTAGGCCTAAGCAGGGCCGACTAAGTTCTTGCGCATCGCAAGCGTTGTCTTGGCCCTGCTTATCCCGAGCGAGCCACCCTTCGACGTTGCTCAGGGCGGCCCTGAGCTTGTCGAGGGGCCGGAGGCGAGTCGAGGGATATCCTTCGACTCCGCCGCGCTTCGCTCAGGATAAGCGGCCCGCAAGGTGCGCAACTATTTACTTCGGGCCGCTTAGTCCGAATTCCTGCGTCCGGGGTGACCGCGAGCAATTGCTGGTTTCCCAAACTCCGGCCCCGATATGATCCCGCCGTAGCCCCTTCAGATTTCCCAAGCAGAAACAGGGCGAAGGCGGATGAAAATCCTCGTCACGGGCGGCGCCGGGTTCATCGGCTCCCACCTGTGCGACCGCCTGCTCGACGCGGGCCACTCCGTCACGGCCTTTGACGATCTCTCTACCGGCTCCCCCGACAACCTGCGCCTGGCCCGGCGTCACTCCAAGTTCCGGTTCGCGCGGGGCACGGTGCTTGATCCGAAGCGGACGCGGCGGCTGGTCGGCGCTGCGGACGCGGTCGTGCACCTCGCGGCGGCCGTCGGCGTCATGCTCGTCGTCAAGAGCCCGGTGCGGACCATCGAGACGAACATCCGGGGCACGGAGGTCGTCCTCGAGGCCGCGGCCGTCCGCCGGGTGCCGGTTCTTCTCGCGTCGACGAGCGAAGTGTACGGCAAGGGCGCCCGCGTGCCTTTTTCAGAGGGCGACGATTCCGTCCTCGGGCCGCCGGATCACGGGCGCTGGGCCTATGCCGCGTCCAAGCTGGTCGACGAATTCCTCGCCCTAGCCTACTGGAAGGAGCGGGGGCTGCAGGTCGTGATCGCCCGGCTTTTCAACACGGTGGGGCCGCGCCAGACCGGCCGGTACGGCATGGTCGTGCCCCGGTTCGTGGGGCAGGCGCTGGCGGGCGGCCCCATCACCGTGTACGGGGACGGGCGGCAGACCCGGTGCTTCGCCCACGTCGACGACGTGACGGGCGCCCTCGAGCGCCTGCTCAAGGCCCGGCGCGCGCGCGGCCGGGCGGTCAACGTGGGGACCGACGACGAAATCTCGATCGGCGCCCTGGCCCGGTTGGTGCGGCGGCGCATCAATCCGAAAGCCGCCATCCGCCATGTCCCGTACTCGCGCGCGTACGGCGAGGGATTCGAAGACCTCCGCCGCCGCGTCCCGGACCTCTCCCGCATCCGCGGGCTCATCGGATGGCGGCCGCGCCTCGGGATCGAGGCGATCATCGATTCGGTGGCGGAAAGCCTCCGCTAGGCCATGGGCGGCATTTGCGGCATCATCGGCTTCCCCCCGGGGCCGGGGCGCGACTCCCTGGTCGCGGCGATGTCCGGGTCGCTCGCCCATCGCGGACCCGACGACGCTACGACCTGGGGTGACCGCGACGCCGCGTTCGGACTCCGGCGCCTCGCGATCATCGACCCGGACGGCGGCCGCCAGCCCATGACGAGCGACGACGGGTCGCACCATCTCATGCTGGACGGCGAGATCTACAACCACCGGGACGTGCGGAAGGAACTCGAGGCCCGCGGAGCCCGGTTCCGCACGCGCAGCGACGTCGAGGCCGCCCTCCGCCTCGTGGAACTGGACGGGCCCGCCGGGCTCGACCGCCTGCACGGCACGTTCGCCCTGGCGGCTTGGAGTGCCCGGGAGCGCACGCTGCTCCTCGCGCGCGATCCACGGGGCAAGAAGCCCCTCGTGTACTGGACCGACGGAACCCGGTTCGCCTTCGCCTCCGAAATCCAGGCGCTGCTCCGAATCCCGGAAGTGGAGCGGGACGTCGATGCGGAGTCGATCTCGGCCTACCTGGCGAGCGGCGCGGTGCCCGCGCCCCGCACGATGCTCCGCTCCGTGCGCAAGCTCCCGCCGGGCCACCGGGGACTCCTGAAGAACGGCCGGCTGGAGATCCGCGCGCTCTCCGCGCCGCCGCCTCCGGAGCCCTTTCCGGACCGCGAGTCCGCACGCGCGTGGGTGCGGGCCGAGGTGGCGCGGGCGGTGGAAATCCGGATGGAGGCGGACGCGCCGCCGGGAGCCTTCCTGTCGGGGGGAATCGATTCGACGATCGTCGTCGGGCTGATGGCGGCGCCGCGTGCGACGCCGGTCCCGACGTTCACGGCGACATTCGACGATCCGGCATTCGACGAATCGGGCGCGGCGCGGATCGTGTCCCAGCGCTTCGGTACCGTCCACCACGAATTCCGGATCGCCCCCGACGCGGGCCAGCTCCTGCCGCGGCTGGTCCGTCATTTCGGCGAGCCCTTCGCCGATTCCTCCGCCCTCCCGGCGTGGGAGCTGGCGCGCCGCGCCCGGGATTTCGCGAAGACCGTGCTGTCGGGGGACGGGGGAGACGAGTGCTTCGGGGGCGACCCGCGCCATCGCGCCGTGCGCCGGCTGGCCCGCCTGAGACGGCGGCCGGCGCCCGCCCGATGGCTGGCGCTCCTGGCGCCCGTCTCGCGCCGTTACCGCGCGCGGGCCCGGGCGCTGATCGGCCGGTCGGGAATGTCCCTGGGAGAACTCTATGCCGAGATGACCGCGCCGATCGACCCCGAGGTCCGGCGGCGTCTCCATCCGGGACCGGAGCTTCCTCCCGACGGATTCGAGGGCCCCGATCCCGTCGCGGCGGCGTGCGCCCGCGACCTGAGGACGTTCCTCCCCGACGACCTCCTCGTGAAGACGGACATCTGCTCCATGGCCCACGGCCTCGAGGTCCGGTGCCCGTTCGTCGACGCCTCGCTCGTGGCCGGATCGGCGGCGATCCCGGGCCCCTGGAAGGTCGAGGGCCGGATGACGAAGGCGATCCTCCGCGACGCGTTCCGGGACCTCCTGCCCCCCGAGGTTGCCCAGGGACGGAAGCGGGGCTTCGGCGTTCCGCTCGACGCCTGGTTGAGAGGTCCGCTGCGACCGCAGCGGAACGACCACTTGGGGGATCGCGCGTCGCGAGTCCGGGGAATCCTCGACGCGAGCGAGATCGACCGGCTCCTGCGCGAGCACGACCAGGGGGCGGATCACGGCCGCGCGATCTGGACGCTCATGGTCTTCGAGGCGTGGAAGCGGTGGCTCGACACCCAACGCCCGAATCAAGCGGGACGATAAAGAGGCGAGGAGCGTTCGAA
This sequence comes from Planctomycetota bacterium, assembly GCA_035649615.1. Lineage (GTDB taxonomy): Bacteria > Planctomycetota > MHYJ01 > MHYJ01 > JACPRB01 > DASRJF01. The sequence goes on from DASRJF010000278.1 coordinate 3,279, forward strand.
GTTCAAAGTTCAAGGTTCAAGGTTATCCGGAGTCCTGAGTCCGAGGACTCCGCTGCCGGGGATCGCGTCCCGACCTGGGACACGGCACCTCGGATAACTTTGAACGTTGAACTTTGAACTTTGAACACTTACAGGTGACTCGGCTCATGGACGGGGGCGGGGAGGGGTCCTACAATGTCGCCCCCATGCCTCGCCGGCGCGCCCTCATCAGTGGCATTACAGGCCAAGACGGGTCTTACCTCGCCGAATTCCTGATCCATAAGGGTTACGAAGTCCACGGCCTGATCCGGCGCGCCAGCACGTTTACGACCGGCCGGATCGACCACCTCTACGTCGACCCGCATGACGCCAAGGTGCGGCTCACCCTCCACTACGGCGACCTGACGGACGGGAACTCGCTCGCGGGCCTGGTCCAGCAGGTGCGTCCGGACGAGGTGTACAACCTCGGGGCGCAGTCGCACGTCAAGGTCTCGTTCCTCAATCCGCTGTACACGGCCGAGGTCGACGCGCTCGGGACCCTGAGGCTGCTCGAGGCGGTCCGCCAGAGCTCGCGGCCGGTGCGCTTCTACCAGGCCTCCTCCAGCGAAATGTTCGGGTCCGCGCCGCCGCCCCAGGACGAATCCACGCCGTTCCATCCGCGCAGTCCCTACGGGTGCGCGAAGGTGTTCGGCCACTGGCAGACCGTGAACTACCGTGAGGCGTACGGGCTGTTCGCGTGCAGCGGCATCCTGTTCAACCACGAGTCCCCGCGCCGCGGGGAGACGTTCGTGACGCGCAAGATCACGCGGGCCGCCACCCGGATCAAGCTGGGGCTCCAGAAGAAGCTCTACCTCGGCAACCTCGACGCCCGCCGCGACTGGGGATTCGCCGGCGACTACGTCGAGGCGATGTGGCTCATGCTCCAGCAGCGGCGGCCGGCGGATTACGTGATCGCCACGGGGGTGACGCACTCGGTCCGGGACTTCGCGCAGGAGGTGTTCCGCCATCTCGGCCTCGACTGGCGCGACCACGTCCGGTTCGACCGGCGGTACCTGCGCCCGGCGGAGGTGGACGATCTCCAGGGTGACGCGTCGAAGGCCCGCAAGGCGCTGAAGTGGAAGCCCCGCGTCGGGTTCAAAGACCTCGTCCGCATGATGGTCGATGCCGACATGGAGCTGGCGCGCCAGGAGCGGCTGCTGCGGGACGCGGGCCACCGCACCGGGTCCCGCTCCGTTTGATTCCCGCCTCGAATCGCCGATAATAGGGCGTGGGCGCAGGGTTCACTTCCCGTGCGCCGAGCCTGAAATCGGATTTCTGACGACTATGATTGGTCGCATTCGCCACGGTCGCCGCGTCGCGGCCTACCATCTCCTGGAACTCGCGGTCGGCGCGGCGGCCTTCTTCTCGGCCTGGCTGCTTCGGTCGAGCCTCTCGGCGTATTTCCGCGAGTTGGTGGCGCCCCTCGGCGAGCTCCTGTGGGTGATTCCCGTCTACCTCGCCTTCTGGAGCGCCTACTCGTGGGGGACCGGGGCGTACCTCGCGTTCCGGACCCGGGGCGCCCTTTCGCACGTCTTCAACCTCGCGGCGGTCAACGCGCTGACCGCGTTCTCGGTCTTCGGCCTCTTGATGATGCTGCGGGAAGTCGACATCAACCGGTCCCTCATCCTGTTCACGGCGCTCGCCAACCTGGTCCTGCTCTTTCCCCTGCGCATCGCGGCGCGCACCCTCCTCGGCTATTACACGGCCCGCGGCTACGACCGCCACTTCGTCCTCGTCGTCGGCACGCATCCGGAGGCGGTGCGCGTGGCCGAATCGCTCGACGGCGTCCGCGGGGCCGTCTTCCAGGTCCGGGGCCTGGTCGCCGAGAACCCGGACGACGTAGGGAAGTCGTTGGGCACGTTCAGGGTGCTGGGCGCGGTTCGGGACCTGCCCGTGATCGCGCGCCGCGAGGTCGTCGACGAGGTGTTCATCGTCCCGGGATCGATGGACCTCCAGGTGATCCACCAGGAGATCCGCGATCTCGACTCCATGGGCGTCGTCGTCCACTTGAGCCTGCCGCTCTTCGTGGAAGTGAGCTCGCGCGTCGAGACGACGCACATCGTGGAACGCCCGTTCCTCACGTTCTCGTCGGTGCCTCCTTCCGGCTTCCAGCTCGCCGTCAAGCGGCTTATCGATGTCGGCGCCTCCATGTTTCTCCTCGTGGTCCTGTCGCCGGTCCTGCTCGGGATCGGCGTCCTCGTCGCGCTCATGTCGAAAGGGGGGGCGCTCTTCCGCCAGGAGCGCGTGGGGATGAACGGGCGGCGGTTCGTCCTCTACAAGTTCCGCACGATGGTCGAGGGGGCGGAGCGGCAGCGGGCCGGGTTGGAGTCGAAGAACGAGCTCGATGGCCCCGCGTTCAAGATGCGGAGCGACCCGCGCGTCACGGGGCTGGGAAAGTTCCTGAGGAAATCGAGCCTGGACGAGCTGCCCCAGCTCTGGAATGTCCTGAAGGGGGACATGAGCCTCGTCGGACCGCGGCCGCTGCCCGACTACGAAGTGGAGAAGTTCCATCCGTGGCAGCGCCGCCGGATGAACATGCGTCCCGGCATCACGTGCCTGTGGCAGGTCGGCGGCCGCAACGAGATGGGATTCGACGAGTGGATGAGGTTGGATCTCGAATACATCGATCGCTGGTCGCTCTGGCTCGACCTGGCCATCCTGGCCCGCACAATCCCCGCCGTCGTCCGCGGCCGGGGAGCGTACTGAAGACGATTGGCGATTTGTGATGACAGCAACCGGGACCAAGCCGTAGCCCGACACGGGACGCCGGGGCCAAGACGGATTCGCGGCGGGTAATTTCTCCGATCACCCATGGATGAACTTCAGGAACCGAGCAGCCCGGACGAGCGGCGCACGCTCTGGGCGATCGTCCTCGCGGTCCTCGCGGTTCGCCTCATGGTCTGGGCGGGAACCTACACCTTTGGCACCGACTCCGCGGCCTTGCTCCGCATGGCGGAACTGATGCGCGGGGGGGCGTGGCACGACGCGCTGAAGATCAACTACCACCCGGGGTATCCCGCCGTGACGGCGGCGGTCTCCTGGATCGTGGGGGACATCGAGCGTTCCGCCTTCCTCGTCTCGATCCTGGCCGGATCCCTCGCGGTCGTTCCCCTGTACCTCATGGCGCGTGACTTTTTCGGCCGTCCCACGGCCCTCGTCACCGTCGCCCTGTACGCCCTTCACTACGCGCTCGTGGAATTGCACGTCGACGTCATGACCGAGGGCCTCTACTGCGCGGCGCTGTTCGGGGCGATCTGGATGGGCCGGCGGTTCATCGACACGAACCGGCTCTTCTGGGCGCTCGGCGCCGGCGTGCTGGCCGCGGGCGCCTATCTCGTGAGGCATGATGGCCTGATCGCGATCTGCGGACTGACGTGCTGGTTTCTCTTCGAGGCCGTCCGGCGGAGGGACCGCTCGTCCGGCGACCTGGTGCTGGCCACCGCCCTGGCGGTCGGCGCGTTCTTCATCGCGTCGATGCCGTTCCTCGTCTGGGTGCGGGGCGAAGTGGGGGGCTGGGCGACGACGGCCAAGGGAAGCGGGACGCCGCTGAAGAACCTCCTGGAGGGCCGGATCGTCAGCCACCAGGGCGGGGTGACGTGGAAGGCGATCATGGCCTTCGTCCAGGAACTGAACTCTTATGTCCTGCTGGTTCCCCTGGCCGCGGGACTCGGCCTGGCATGGAGCGCCGAGCGGTGGAAGCGGCTCTATCTCCTGAGCTGGGCCGTCGCTTACTTCCTCGGCGTCGGGTACACGATGCAGGGGATGGGCTACGTCAGCTACCGGTACCTGGTCCCGGGATTCTGCCTGCTCCTGCCGTTCACCGCGTGGGGCCTGCTTCGACTGGTCGACCGGCTTCCCGAGAGGATCCGGGTCCGGTCGGCGATCGCGGCGACGCTCGTCCTGGGCCTGCTCATCGGCTACAAGTCCTTCGACGTCAATCGCTGGGAGGACGTCCCCCTCATCCGGGCGGGGGAGTGGATCCGGGCGAACAGCTCCAAGCGGCCGGACATCCTGACCACGCGCGACAAGGTCGTCTGGTACGCGAAGGGAAACCTGAAGCTGGCGCCGCAGTCGATCCAGGACGCGGTCTCGGCGGACTTCGTCGTGTTCACCGAGCGCGACTGGATCCGCAAGGAATGGCCGTTCATGCCCGAGATGGACGCGGACCCGCGCTTCGAGAGGATCGCCGACGACTTCGCGTCCGGCCGGAAGGGCCAGCGCCCTGTGAGGGTCTATCGCGTCAGGAAGTGAAGAACGCGGCGATCGACTTCGAGACGCGCTCCACGCCGTCCTCTCCCAGTTCCGGGTACATCGGAAGCGAAAGCGCCTCGCCGGCCGCCCGTTCCGCCTGGGGAAACCGGCCCGGCGTTCCGCCGAACGACTTGAAGGACGGCTGCAGGTGGAGGGGGAGCGGGTAGTGCACCCCGGTTTCGATTCCCTGTTTCTCGAGATGCTCGCGCAGGGCGTCGCGCATCGGCGTCCGGATCACGTACAGGTGCCAGACGGATCCCGCATCGGGCGCGGGAAGCGTGAGCGGCAGTCCCTTCAACCGCTCGCCGTATCCGGCGGCCAAGGCGCGGCGGCGTTGATTCCATGAATCGAGCTTCGGCAGCTTCACGTTGAGCGCGGCCGCCTGGAATTCATCCATCCGGTAGTTCCAGCCGAGAACGCCGTGCTCGTACTTGGACGTCCGTCCGTGGTCGCGACGCAGGCGCGCGTCCCTGGCCACATCGTCGCTGTTCGTGACGATCGCCCCGCCATCGCCGACGGCGGCGAGGTTCTTCGAGGGATAGAAGCTGAACGTGGCGGCGTCCCCGAACGAGCCGGCGCGCTTTCCCGCGTGGAGCGCCCCATGCGCCTGGCAGGCATCCTCGATGACTTTCAGGTCTCTCTTCCTGGCGATCGCGCCGATCGCCGTCATGTCGCAGGGCGTTCCGAAGATGTGGACGGGCATGATCGCGCGCGTGCGGGGAGTGATGGACGCTTCGACGGTTGCCGGATCGAGATTCATGTCGCCGGGCCGGATGTCCGCGAAGGAGGGAGTCAAGCCCGCGTGCAGGATCGCCGCGCCGGTCGCGATGAACGTGAAGGGCGTGGTGAGCACCTCGTCGCCCGGCTTGAGCCCGCACGCGATCAGCGCGAGGTGGAGAGCGGCGGTGCCCGAATCGACGGCGATCGCCTGCCGCGTTCCGCAGTAGGCCGCGAAGGCCGTTTCGAAGCGGGCGGTCTCGGGCCCCTGGATGAACCGGCCCGACGCGAGGACGCGCGCGAGGGCGTCCGGAAGCTCCGCGCCGATGGCGTTGTGGGACGCGAGGACGTCCACGAGAGGGATGCGCGGGATCATCGGGCTTCTATGTATCAGGTTGCGCGAGGCCCGGCAATCAACCCCGTCGCGATGTGGGCGGCGAAGGCGGCGTTCGTGGCGAGGTAGCGCCGCCACAGGCGGGCCGGATCCTGCCCCAGCCGCCAGGCCCACTCGAGGCCGAAGCGCTGGAGCGTCTTCGGAGCGCGGGTGAAGCGGCCGGCGAGGATCTCGAAGGCCGCGCCCACGCAGGCGACGATCGGGACGCGGATCCGGTCCCGGTGCTGGAGCGCCCACACCTCCTGCTTCGGGGCTCCGAGGGCGACCCACAGGAAGTCGGCCCCGCTGTCGTTGATGCGGCTGAGATCGGACGGCCGCGCCTTGCGATCGAAGGGGGGCGACTCCATTCCGGCGATCCGCGCCGGGTCGAGCCGTCGCCGCAGGTCGGCGAGGACCCCGGGGGTGGATCCGTAGAAGTAGTGGCGGTAGGGAGGCGCGAGGAGCCGGAGCATCAGGTCGTGGCCATGGATGCGGGGCCCGAGCGGCCGCCCGGCCAGTTTCGCCGCCCAGACGACGGGGACGCCGTCGGGCCACGCGATGAACGCCTCGTTGACCGCGCGCCGGACCTCCGGATTTCGCCGCGCCTCGGTGTAGGTGTGGGCGTTGACGGCGGCGAGGACGAGTCCGCTCCGCCGGTTCCGGACGGCGTCGTGCGCCGCCTGGGTCATTTCCTCGGGGGTCGCGCGCGTCACGCGCACGCCGAACAAGTCGATCTTGGGGAGCATGGCTGGCGTCGAGGGCATTATAGGTGAAGTTCAGCCGGCCGAAGATCCGCCGACCGACCCTCGTTTTCAATCCGGCCCGGTTCCGGCTATCATTTTGGCCGACGCCGCTGTCCCGCTGGGGATCCAATGGGGGTGCAGGTCGATGACCTTGGAGGTTCTGCAGAACTATCGCCAGATTGACGCCGCTCGACGCGAGCTGCAGGACAAGGGCCTTTCGGCCCTCGACTCGCTTCCCAGGTCCCTTCTTCGTCGGCTGAAACTGGTCCGGGGCGTCCGTGTCGGGGATCGACTCAAGAGCTGGGACGTCCTGGAAACCCTGAAGTTCATTGAACGGCAGCTCGACCGGCAGGACCCCATCCTGGATATCGGATCGTACTCGTCCGAGATCATCGTGGCCCTGCACAAGTCGGGCTACCGGCGATTGACCGGCGTGGATCTGAATCCGGGCCTCAAATCGATGCCTTTTGCGGATTCCATCCACTACGAGGTCGGCAATTTCCTGAAGGTGCCGGCCGCCGACGGGTCATTCAAGGCCATCACGGCCATTTCCGTGATCGAACATGGATTCGATGGTCCGGCGTTGTGCCGGGAAATGTCCCGCCTGCTCATGAAGGGCGGCTACCTGATCGTCTCGTTCGACTATTGGCCGGACAAGGTGGACACCAGCGGCATCCGGATCTTCGACATGACCTGGACGCTCTTTTCGAAACAGGACGTCCTGGGTTTCATCGAAGAGGCCGGGCGCCATGGCCTGGCGCCCACGGGCGACTTGAGATTCGACGCCCAGGAGGCGCCGATCGCGTTCGGAGGAAAGCGCTATACCTTTGCCTGGCTGACGTTGAAGAAGACGAACCCATCGTGAGAGTGCTCATCGTCACGGGATCCTATCCCCCCGACAAGTGCGGCGTGGGGGACTACACGTTCCAGTTGGCGTCCGCGCTCGCGAATCTCCCGGGCGTCGAGGTCGGCGTGCTTACGACCCGGAATTCGGTGGAACCCAGTCAACTGTCCGGCGTGCAGGTTTATCCATGGATCCCCCGTTGGACCCTGCGGAATGCCGGGCTCGTGCGGCGCGCCATTTCAGCGTTCCGACCCGACGTGGCGCACATCCAGTACCCGACGCAGGGTTATGACGGACTGCTGGCTCGAGTTCTTCCGGGCCTCGTCAGATTGTGCGGCGTGCGGGTGGTCCAGACCTGGCACGAATACTTCGCGGGCAACTTCCTGTTCGGCCTCGTTCGTGTGCTCGCATGCAACGGCTTGGTCTACGTCCGGCCTGATCTGCACGAGAGGCTGCCCGCCTGGGTCCGAGCGATGCTCCTATCGCCGCAGGTTTTCGTCCCGAATGCCTCGTCGATCCGACCGGTCGAATTGACGGCGGAAGAGGCCAAGCGGGTGAGACGTCGGTTGTCCGCCGACCGGGCCCTCGTCTGTTACTTCGGCTTCGTCTATGCCCACAAGGGCGTCGATCGCCTCTTCGAAATCGCCGATCCGGAGAGGCATCACCTCGTGCTGATTTGCGATTTGTCCGATGCCGAGGAGTACCAGGCGAGGATCCTGCGTTTGGCGAAGGAGCCGAGATGGGCCGGCCGGGTGACCGTCACCGGATTCCTTCCTCCTCGACGGGTGGCTGAACTGCTGGCGGTCGCGGACGCCGCCGTCTTCCCGTATACCGAGGGCACGGGAGTCTGGAATTCATCCATCAAGGCCGCGGAAGATGCCGGGGTCTTCATCCTGGCCACCACGCGCGACCGTGAATTGGTGGGTTTCCACGAAGACACGAACACGTTCCTGGCCGCGTGTGAGGACCAGTCGGGAATGCGCGATGCGTTGAAGACCCACATCGGCCGGCGCGTCAAAGCCCGCACGGCCGATCCCTGGAAGGAGATTGCCCGGGCCCACGGCGAACTCTACCGAAGGGTCTGCGGTGAGAACTAGGGTCAGAGGAAGATGAATCCGAACCGGCTGTCCATCTGCGTCCCCACCTACAATTTCGGCGCCTTCATTGGAGAAACCCTGGAGAGCGTCATCGGCCAGGCCGGCGAGAATGTCGAAGTGGTGGTCGTCGACGGCGCGTCGACGGACAACACGGCGGAGGTCGTCCGCGACTTTCAACGGCGCTTTCCCAAGCTTGTCAGTCACCGGTTGCCCGCCAAGGGCGGGATAGACCGTGATCTGGCGACGACCATGTCCCTGGCCCGCGGCGAGTATTGCTGGCTGTTGTCCAGCGATGACGTCGTGAAGAACGGGGCAATCGACAGGGTCCTGCGTGAAATTGCCTCGCTCGAGGACATCTACCTGTGCAACCGGGTCGAGTGCGATCGTGATCTGACGCCGCTCAGGATGGGACCCTGGCTCTCTCCGCATGTAGGTGACCGCAGTTTCCGCTTCGAGTCGGCGTCTTCTTGGGTTGACTACTGCGGCAAGGCCCGATCTATCGGCGCCCTCTTCAGCTACATGAGCTCGATCATTGTTCGCAGGTCCGCCTGGGATCGGGCCTCGGCGGATGAGAAGTTCTTGGGTTCGAACTACGCCCATGTCGCGCGTTTGCTCAACATCCTCCAGCATGGCGGGCGACTCAAGTACATCAGGGAAGCGCTGGTGGATTGCCGGGGAGGGAACGACAGCTTCCGGGGCGAAGGCGTGATCCGCCGCTACTTGATCGACTTCAAGGGATACGACCTCCTGGCCTCAAACCTGTTCCAGGATTCGATGGTCCAGCGGGCCCTGCGTGACGTCGTCCGTCGCGAGCACCGGTGGTACTGGCTGACCCAGGTCCGGCACGCGGCCCGCGCTTCCGGCCGGGAGTGGACTGATATCGACATCCTTCTGAGGAGTTTCGGTTACCCAGGCTGGCAATTATTCCTCATCAATGCCCTGGGCTCTTCCCGCCTCGTGATGGGGGCGGCGTTCCCGATCCGGCGAGCGTACAAGCGCGTCCGCTCCCTGGTCGACCGGAGGCGGCGTCCGCGGCGCGCCGGGGGAAAGCCGGCGGCTCCCCGCTGATTCGCCGCTTCCCACTCGAGACCCTTCCCCCATATCATCGTACTCTCGTCGTCATTCCCGAGGAGACATCGCGGCGGCCATGGCCAGGCTCAATCGGAACATCCTCGCCAACATATCCGGGCAGGCCTGGAGCATGGTCCTGTCGCTCATCTTCATCCCGGTCTACATCCACACGCTGGGGGTCGAGTCCTACGGCCTGATCGGTGTCTACGTCATGCTGTTGGGGCTGGCCCAGGTCTTCGACATGGGCTTGGGGGCCACCATCAACCGGGAACTGTCGCGACGCCACCACGTCCCGGAGGACGGCCGCGACCTGAGGACCCTGGTCCGGACGGCCGAGCGGATCTACGCGCTCGTCGGAATCCTGCTGGCCGGGCTGCTCCTGCTGGCCGCGGGTCCGCTGGCGGGCGGCTGGATCAACATCGGCGAATTGGACCGCGCCGATGTGAGGCACGTCGTCGCCCTGATGGCCATCCTGCTGGGATTGCAATGGCCGTTGGCCCTGTACCAGAACGTCCTCATGGGGATGCAGGAGCAGGTGACGTCCAACCTGATCTACAGCACCTACGCGACGCTGGGCAACATCGCGGCGGCCATGGTGGTCGTCACGATGAAGACTGGCGTTGAGGCCTATTTCATCACCTTCGCCATCGTTGCCTGCATCCAGCTCATTCACCTCCGGACGGTCTGCTGGAGGAAACTGGGCCCGCGGACGGATGCGGACCCTTTCCGGCTCGATGCGCTGAAGAAGTCGATGGGCTTCACGGCCGGGATGGCGGGCATCACGATCATGTCGGTGCTCCTGATCCAGCTCGACAAGGTGCTCCTCAGCCGGCTGCTCTCGCTGGGCGATTTCGGCCTCTATGTCCTGGCCGGCACGATGAGCCGGGCGCTCTACGTCATCATCACGCCGATCTTCAACGCGGTCTTCCCCCGGCTGTCCTCGGAACTGTCCCGGGGGAATGTCGACGCCGCCCTGAAGGTCTATCATTCCTCCGCGCAACTGATGGCCGTCCTGGTCCTGAGCGCCGCCAGCGCCATGGCGATTTTTTCTCATGACATTTACCTCCTCTGGATCGGCTCCGCCACCGTGGCGCAGAGCGTGGCCCCCGTGGCCGCGATCCTGGCTTTCGGCACGGCGATGACCGGACTGATGAACGTCCCCTACGCGATGCAGCTCGCGAAGGGGTCCACCGGCGTTCCGTTCCTCACGGCCGCCTTGATCGCGATCCTGGTCGTGCCCGGGATGATCTGGGCCGCGGGACGGTACGGCTCCGCAGGGGCGGCCTGGACATGGTTCTCGCTGAACCTGCTGTACTTGATCGTCGGAGTGGCCTATACCCACCTTCGGATCGTCCCGGGTCAATTTCGGCGCTGGCTCTTCCGTGATTTGGGCCTTCCGCTGCTCGGGATCCTCGTCGCTTCGGCCGGCGTGGCGTGGGTGCACAGTCTTCTGGCGCTGGGGACGGTCGGCAAGATACTGTCCGTCGTTTCCGGATCCGCCGTAATCCTCGCGGCGGCGGTGATCTTCGCCCAGGACATCCGGGCCTGGGTGGTCGACCGCCTAAACCTGTGGATGCAACCGGGAAGCAAGGCCGCATGAAGCGACCCGGCGTCGGCGAGAAGCTTCGCTCGGCCATTTCACGGCTGAAGCGTTCGATGTTCTACGCGGGACACGAACTGCGTGACGTCCTGGACACCTACGTCACGACGAGGAAGCGGAAGCGCCGGACGCCGTGGGGCTTCGTTCTCGCGGGCGGGAGTTCCCGGCACCATCGCGCCATGCAGGGAGGAACTTTCGAACCGGAGGAGACGGCCCTCTTCCTGGGGGCCCTCAAGGACACGGATGTCTTCCTCGATGTCGGCGCCAACATCGGGTACTACGCGGGCCTGGCCCGCCACTCGGGGAAGCGCGTGATTTGCCTCGAACCCCTCGCGGGCAACCTGGACCTCCTGTACGCGACGTGCGAGGAAAACCGCTGGGACGACGTGGAGGTCTTCCCGATGGGCGCCGGGGCGAAGCCGGGGATCGCGCGGCTCTACGGGGCGTCCGGAACGGGGGCCTCGCTGCTCCGGAATTGGGCCGGGTCCTCCCGCGTATTCCAGAGGACCATCCCGCTGACCACGGTCGACATCGTCCTGTCAGGGCGGCTGAAGGACGCCCGCCTGTTCGTGAAAATCGACGTCGAGGGCGCCGAGCATGACGTGCTGCTGGGGGCGGTGGAGACCCTTCGACGGAAGCTCCGTCCCAGGTGGCTCGTCGAGATCACCTTGAACGAGTTCCACCCCCAGGGGATGAACCCTCATTATCTCAGGACCTTCGAGACCTTCTGGGACCTCGGTTACATCGCGACCACGGCCAACTCGGCGCGGACGCCTGTCCAGCGCGCCGACGTCGAGCGGTGGGTGCGGCAGGGCAAGTCGGAGTCGGGCGTCATCAATTACCTGTTCAGCCCGGCGCCGTAATCCGGAAGGGCGGGGCGCGGCCGGCGCCCCAGCTACCTGCTACCCGATGCCTGCTGCCGGCTCGTATTTCGTCAAAGATGATTCTGACGGTTGAGACATAACCTGTGGACCCGCAGTTCGAGGAGGCCGACTAGAAGTTCAACGTTCTGAGTGCTGCGTTCAGCGTTCGTTCGAAGTTCCGGGTTCGGAGTGGACGGTGAACGAAGCACTCTGAACGAACTCAGGACCCAGAACTCCGAACTCCGAACTTCCAACTGGTGTCGCATCCGAAAGGGACCGCGTGGCTACCGAGTGAATCAATTAGGATGCGACACTAGGGAGGCGTTACGCGTCGGCCGCCTTCGCCTCTTCGTAAATCGTCCTCCGGCCGGCGTCACATACTTAGTGCGTCATTCGGACCGCATGGGAGAGTAGACTCGGTTCAATGTTTGTGCTCATGGCGGCCCTTCTTGTCGGGATGCAGGAGGACGTCCAGCCCTCCCAGGCCGCCATCGAGAAGGCGATCAAGGCGGGCACGGAGTCGTTGATCAGCCGGTGCCCGGGCATCATCGCGGGGGAAACCGCCTTCAACTTCAACGAGGG
>DASRJF010000279.1:0-13474 GCA_035649615.1 Planctomycetota bacterium
CCCTCGGTCCGGATCTCGATCGCCGATGCTTCCGACGAATTCGCCATCGCGTCCATGAGTCCTCCCCGCCGCCCGAAAGGGCGGCTCTTCTCCCTGTCGCATCGCAAGGGACGTGCCAGTGGGCGAGGGCGCAATTCAAAGCGGAATCGCGGGGAGGTCCAGGCCGGTGGGGAGATCCGACCCATTTCGAAGGCCCGGATTGCCCCGCGGCGCGAACTGGGTCACAATGGGGGGTAGGTGGAGGGCGAGGAGATGGCGGTCTGCTTCAAGTGCGAGCGAGTGCTGTCGGCGAACGGGAGCTGCCTCTTCTGCGGGACGCTGACGGGAATGGAGGCCGCGGGGAAGCAGGGCCGCAGCGGCCGCGCGAACTGGGTCCGGAGAATCCTGGTCATCGCGCTGGTGGCCGTCGTGGTCCACTTCTTCTTCTTCACGTCCACGGGCCGCGACATCATCCGCCCGGTGCTCGACGCCACGGGCCTGTCGAAGCACCTGCCTACTTGAGATCCGGCACGCGAACTCCCTCGAGCCGGAAGGGGATTTCCACCGGGTGGAACTCCTCCACCCACCGGAAGCTGATCTTCCGCGGGTCCTCGATGCCGGACGTGAACTCATACTCCCACATCGTGGAGTCCTCGCCCCCTCCCCCCCTGCTGTGAACCCGTCCCGAGTATTTCCGGCCCCTGGCGTCGAAGATGACCGCTGCGTCATCGGCCATGCGCTCCCTCAACTCGGGAAAATCCCTGGCCTCCGCCCGGATCTTCACCCGCGCCGAGACTTTCCCCCACGCCGCCTCCGCCACGCTCACCGTCGCCGGACCGATCCGCGTCCGGCTCCCCTCGCCGGCGAAGTCCAGGGCCACCTCACGGATCCGGCTTGGAAAGTTGATCCCCGCCTTGCCGGCGATGGTCAGGGGCATGACGGCGTCCGCCCGGACCCACAAGGGAGCCCCATTCGAAAGCGGCCGCCGCGACGATGAGAGTCGAGGGGCCGACTCGGGCTCCGCGTCCTTCGCATCCGCCCCCTTCGCGTCGAGCACCGACTCGAACGTCACGTCGTAATCAAAACTCCGGTGGTGGGGCTTCAGGTCTGGTTGATGGCGCACCTCGACAAAGACCAGCGCCTTCCGCCGCGTCTCTCCGGCCCAGCGGACCTCGGTCCGCGCCGCCTCGGGCGACGAGATCCGGAATTGCGCCTCGTACACGACCGGGCCCTCCCGGTCCTTGCCCGGCGAGAAGACGATCCGGACCTGGCCGTCGTCCTGTCCTTCGATCTCGTACCGGGCCCCCGCGGCCCGGGCCACGCGGTCCATCGCTTCCCACCACGTGCCGTCGCGGATCTGCAGGTCGAGCCTGGACTCTTCGTCGATCCCCTCCGCGCGTATTTCGGCGACTCCCGGCGATCTCAATTCCGCGAGGATCTCCTTGAACGGGCGGCCGCGGGAAGCGATCGTCACCCGGCGAGTCGGCCCCAGCACCTTCGCCAGCTCCGCGGACCTCCGGATGCTCTCGAGGATGGAGTCGAGCCGCGCCTTCAGCTCCGGCGTGCGCGCGGCGTCGCGCGCCTTCTCGAGCCGCGCCACGGCGGGCGCCCCCAGGGCGTGCAGCCGGCGCATCGCCTCGTCGCGCTCGATAAGGGATTCGCTTTCGAGCTGGGCGATCCACTTCGTGAAGTCGTCCTGCACCGGAAGCAGGACCAGGAGGAGGGCAAGGACCATGGTTAGTAATCCCGGAAGGCGACGTTCGAGAACTGGAAGGGAATCTCGTGCTCGCGTTCCGCGGTGATGAGCTTGAACTTGAGCCAAGCCGGCGCGCGATCAAGGGGATTCGTCTCGACCATGAAAGACGAGCCCTTCCATGGAAGGTCGAGGCGGCTCCACCTCGCGCTGCCGTCGTACATCACCCCCTCCAGCAGCACGTCCGGGAGGGCCACGGGGTCTTCCTTGGACTTCTCATTCGGCGTGAAAGTGATGGCGATCCGCCACGAGTTCTTGTCCCCCGCCTTTTCCAGCTCCGTCACGCTGTCGACGGACAGGCGGCCCTTCGGAAGCTCGAGGGAGGTCCCCTTCCCGCATGCCATGCGCACCACTTTCGACTCCACCGACCTGAAGGTCATCGTTCCCGAAAACGACTTGAGCCCCTTGGAAAGGTCGAAGTCCCGCAGGTAGATCCGCCGATGCGCCACCCGGCCCCGGAAGAACGGCGTGTCGGAGACATCCATGTCGTCATCCGGGAGGTCCTCATTCTCCGGAAGACGGAGATCCCTTCCGTCGGCGGCCACCGCCGTGCCGATCTCCTTCCCGAGTACGGTCCCCGTGACCCCGCCCAGGGACAGCCACGGTGGAACGAAGGTCGCGATATCGACCTGGGCATGGGTGGTTTCGCCGCGGGGCGTGGCCTGCACGTGCCGCTTCATGGACAGGAGGACCGTCTTGAAGTGACCGTGGTACGAGGCCTTGTGTTCGACCCAGGGGGCCGGCGCGAGGATGAAGTCTTCCCGATCCGACTCCTCGTCCACGGGGCAGTACGTCGCCTCCTTGTGCGCGCGGCAGAGGGCGTCGAGGGCCTCGAAGAAACCCGCGTCGCGCACCTTGACCGAGACGTCCTTGCTCGGAATCCCCCGGCGGAGCCGGACGCCGCCCCCGAACTTCTCCGCGAGCTCCTGGACCAGCACCTGGAAATCGCCGGTTTCGTCGAGGGTGACCTTGGGGGGATCCTTCGGCTTGGGGTCGTCCTGCCGCGCGGGGACCGGGAGGGTTACTATCACAATGATAGCAAAATACATCATAATGATATCACCTGCGGAGCGGGCGGTCGGGGCGCTCCGCGGCCGTGAGCTTCCACGCGTCGCCGCGGCGCCGGAGTGTGAGGCGGAGGGACTCGGTGAACGCGCGGGGCACATCCCGGGGGAGGATCCGCATCTCGATCCGCACCCGCGCCTCGTCGCCGTGGACCCCGACGTCCAGGCGCGTGATCTCGATCCTCTCGAACGCCCCCGGGCGGATCAGCCGGCGCACCTCGCGGCGGGCCTCGTCGGCGTCCCCCTCGAAATCGTCGTCGATCAGGGCCTCGACGCGGTCCGTCTCGCCCCGCTCCGCCCACCCCGCGGCCTCGCGGATCAGGGCCTCGACGCGGGCGCCCTCGCGGGACCGGAAGAGCATCACCACGGCCACCGCGAGGAGCAGCACGGCGACCGAGGCCAGGATGACCTTCGTGAAGAAGTTCACGGCTTCGTCGACTCCCCGATCCAGCGCAGGTAGCGCGCCCCGCCCGACGCGACGGGGATCGCCAGGATCTCCGGCACGTCGTACGGGTGAAGCTCCCGCACGCGCCGCTCCAGCCGCTTCGCCAGTAGCGCCCGCGTCTTGATCATCAGCACGACCTCCCGCGCCCGCTCCACTTTCCCCTTCCAGCGATACGTGGACCGCGCCCCGGGCAACGCCGTCACGCACGCCGCCAGCCGCTCCGCCACGAGCGCGTCCGCCAGCCGCCGCGCGACCCGCAGGTCGGGCGCCGTGACCAGGACGACGACCGCCTTCACGGCCGGCCCGCCTGCGCGGCCGGAGCCGCTCCGCCGGGGCGAAGGCCCGCCGGCGCGATCGAGCGCAGGCGCTTCACGACCGGCGGCACGAGCGCGACCGCGGCGTCGATGTCCGCCTCCGTCGTGTCCCACCCGAGCGAGAACCGCACCGTCGAGCGCGTCTCCTCGGGCGACCGCCCCATCGCGGTCAGCACGTGCGACGGCACCATGCTCTGCGACGCGCAGGCCGAACCGCTCGAGACGCACACGCCCTGCGCGTCCAGCGCGATGACGACCGCCTCGCCGTCGCATCCCTCGAACGCGACGCTCAAGATGTGCGGCAACCGCTCCTTCGGGTGGCCCTGGACCTTGAACGACGTCGAGGCGCGCATTCCGGCCTCCAGCCGGGTCCGGAGCCGCTCGATCCGCGCCGCCGACTCCTTCAGATCGGACGCCATGGACCGCGCGGCCGCGGCGAATCCCACGATCGATTCCACCGCCTCCGTCCCGGCGCGCCGCTCGAATTCCTGCCCGCCTCCGACCTGCAGGGGCGCGATCGGCGTGCCGGGCTTCACGTACAGCGCCCCCGCGCCGCGCGGGCCGTGCATCTTGTGCGACGAAATCGTCACGAGGTCCGCCCCGAGCTTGAACGCGATCTTGCCGGCGGCCTGGGCCGCGTCGGTGTGGAAGAGGACCTTGCGGGAACGGCACACTTCGGCGATCTCGGCGACCGGCTGCAGCGTGCCGACTTCGTTGTTCGCGGCCATGACGCTGACCAGGATCGTGCCCGGGGTCAGGAGCTTCTCCAACGCCGCCAGGATCACCCGACCGTCCGAATCGACCGGAGCGAGAGCGGTTTCAAAGCCCCCCTTGACCAGGCGCTCCGCCGCCTCGAGAACGGCGGGGTGTTCGACCGAGCTGACGACGATCCGGTTGCCCTTCGCGCGCAGCGCTTCCGCGGCGCCGAAGAGCGCGAGGTTGTCCGCCTCGGTGGCGCCCGAGGTGAAGGTGAGCCCCTTGGGGTCGCCGCCGTACAGATCGGCGATCGTCTCGCGCGCGTCCTCGACCGCCTTGCGCGCGGCCCGGCCCGCGGCGTGGATGCTCGACGGGTTGGCGAAGGGGGCGGAGGCCATGGCGGCGCGCGCCTCGGGCCGGATGCGGGTGGTCGACGCGTTGTCGAGGTAGATCATCGCGGCCGGATCCGGTCGAAGTAGCGCTTCACGTAGTCGCGCAGGAGCGGCGGGATCTGCTCGCGGTTCATCGCGTCCTCGGCGGCGCGGCGGTACTCGCCGTAGACGTTGCCGTAGGTCTGGGAGGAGGACTCGGAGGTCCCGCTCTTCTCTCCCGTGTAGACCTTCTTCTCCTTCTCCACGAGCGCGTCCCCCGTCGGGCGCCCCTTTACCGTCTGGTCATCCAGGGTGACGTCGGGCCGTTCCGTCTCGTCCCCGAAGAGCTTGCCGGGAGGCTGGCCGACGCCGCCCGGGACCACGGGCTCGGCTCCCCGGCCGCCGCTCTCTCCGCCCCCGCCGCCCCCGCCCCCGCCGTCGCCGAGGACTTCGATGTACCGCTCCTTCTTCGCCAGGTCCTCGCCGCCCGGCCCCCGGACCCTCAGGCTCACCGTATAACGGCCCGGCATCCGGTAGACGTGGGTCGGGTTGCGCTCGCGGGATTCCCGGATGGCGCCCGGCGTGCGGTCGCCGAAATCCCACTCCCATTCCGTCGCCTTTCCCGTGCTGCGATCCTCGAACTTGACCTCCAGCGGCGGGTCGCCCTTCCGGGGATAGGCGCGGAAGTCAGCGAGCGGCGCGTCGGGCCCCACGACCTTGATGAAGGCGCGGCGCTCGATCCGGTCGGCCCCCTCCCGGCCGCGCGCCTCGAGCGTCACCGAGTAGAGCCCGGGCGCGTCGTAGCGGTGGAGCGGCTCCTTCTCCGTCGACGTTTTCCCGTCGCCGAACGTCCACGCGAACCGGTCCGCGTTCTTCGAGAAGTTCGCGAACTGGACTTCGAGGGGCGGCCGCCCCTTGCGCGGCTCGGCGGAGAAATCGGCGAAGGGGGCGGATGGATCCAGGACCTCGATCGGGCGGTCGAGCACCGCGACGTCCGACCCTCCCGGGCCGGTGATCGTGAGCTTCACGATGTACTTCCCCGGGGTCGTGTAGACGTGGCCGGGACTCAGGAGCCCCGACACCTGGGTCCCGTCGCCGAAATCCCACAGGCGCTCCCGGATCCGGCCCTGGGACTGGTCTTCGGCGATCACCCTCAACGGGGCGGGACCGTGCGTCGGAGAGACGGAGAACCCGGCCGTGGGAGGCGGCGCGTGGGGTCTCGCCGGGACGGCGGCGAGGAGGGCGCCGACGGCCACCGCCAGGAGCGTCCCCCACCGGTAGCCGACCGGAATCGCCGGGAAGATGCGGCGCGGATCGGCGCGGCGGAGCGAGGCGACGGCCTGCGCGACGAGGAGGGGCAGGAATTCCGACGCGCCGTTCCCCCGGTTCTCGAGGGCGGTGAGCACCCGTTCGTCGGACCCCAGGACCTTGTCCGCGCGCCACGCGAGGCCGGCTTCCGGAACGCGCCGCGCGAGGGCGGCGCCCAACGCGGCGATCGCCGCGGCGCCGAGGGCCGTCGCGAAGGCCGCCACCACGTGCGCCCATCGCGTGGCATGGAGCTCCGCGACATGGAGTTCGTAGGCGATGCGGTCCGTGAGCAGGAGCGCGCCGGCCGCGGCCGTGAGGACGAAGGCGTACTCGAGAAAGAGATCGACGCCGACGACCCACCGGTACCGCCGGCGGAGGGTGTCGACGATCCGGGTCACTTCCTCCATGAAGAACATTCTAGGAGACCACCCGGGGTCTTTAACTACAATCCATAATCCCTAATCCAGAATCGACCCCGGTGACCGCCCGCCCGTCCGTCCGCCGGTCCGCCATCATCATCGGCGTCTGCACCCTCGTCTCGCGCATCCTCGGGATGGGCCGCGACATCCTGTGCTTCCACATTTTCGGCGCGGGGATGGTGTGGGACGCCTTCGTGATCGCCTGGCGGATTCCCAACCTCTTCCGGCGGCTCTTCGGCGAAGGCGCGTTGACCGGGGCCTTCGTTCCCCCCTTCGTCCGCCTGATCGAGGCCGGCCGTCGCGACGAGGCGTTCGCCCTTCTCAACCGCGTCCTGACGATGCTCGTGCTCTTCCTCGGCGGGATCACGCTCCTGGGAGTGGGCGCGAGCTTCGTCCTGCCTCTCCTCTGGCCGGACGAGAAGACGAAGCTCGTCTCCAGCCTCGTTCGCATCCTGCTCTGGTACGTTCCGCTGGTCTGCGTCGGGGCCATGGTCGGCGCCGCGCTCAACGGCCTCTTCCGGTTCTTCGCCCCGGCCTTCGCCCCCATCGTCCTCAACATCACGTGGCTCGTGGTCCTCCCGATCTTCGTGCTGAAACTCCACTTCACGGAGAGCCAGGCCATCCACGCCATCTCCTGGGCGATCCTCGGCGGCGCCATTCTCCAGCTGCTGACGATGGCCGTGCCGCTCGCGCGCGTGGGCATGCGGTACCGCCCCGCCTGGGCCCCCCGCGACGAGGGCCTGCGCGAGGTGGGCCGGCTGTTTCTCCCCTCGGTATTCGGGCTGTCGCTCGTCCAGATCAACGAGCTGGTCGATACGCTGATCGCCGAGATCTTCGTCCCCGGCCACGGCGCCGTCTCGGCGATCTATTCCGCCAACCTGCTCACCCAGTTCCCGCTGTCGCTCGTGGGCACGTCGATCGCGACGGCCATCCTGCCGGGACTGTCGGCGGCGGTGGCGCGGAACGACCCCGCCGATTTCGGCGCGCTGCTCCGGCGCGGGTTGTCGGGAGCGCTCTACCTCGGACTGCCGGCTTCGGCGGGACTGGCTCTCTTCGGGACCGAGATCATCGCCGTGATCTTCGAGCACGGCCAGTTCACCGCGGAAGCGACGGCGCGGGCGGGGTTGTGCACTTCCTACTTCGGCGTCGGCCTCTGGTGTTACTGCGTCAACCAGGTCCAGGTCCGCGCCTTCCACGCGCACAAGGACACCCGCTCTCCGGTGCGCGTCAGCGCGGCGATGGTCGCGTTGAACCTCGCGCTCAACTTCGCCCTGGTCGGCCCCATGCGGGAGGCGGGCCTGGCGCTCGCGACGTCCATCACCGGGCTCGTGACGTTCGTGGTCCTGAACCGCCTCCTCCGCCGCCGCCTGCCGGGCCTGGACCTGAGGCCGATCCGGGCGGACTTCGTCCGCAGCCTCGCCGCCACGGCGGTCATGGGCGCCGCGGCGTGGGCGGCAATGCGGTGGGTCGGCCCCTTGCTGCCCCCCTTCGGCCCCACTACACTCGGAACGCGCGCGCTCCCCCTCGCGCTGGCGATCGCCGTCGGGATGGCCGTCTACTTCGGTATCACCCGCCTGATGGGGATGCCCGACGCCCTGACCCTCCTCAGGAGGAGGCGCTGATGCGGATTTCGGAATTCCAGGCCCTGATCCACCGCACGTACCACGAGCGCGACGCGAAGCGCGGGCTCGAGACCGACATGCTCTGGCTCATGGAGGAGGTGGGCGAGCTGGCCGAGGCGATCCGCAAGCGCGACCGGAAGGGCGCGGAGGAAGAGTTCGCGGACGTCCTGGCGTGGCTCGTCACCGCCGCGTCGATCTCCGGAATCGACGTGGAGAAGGCGGCGCTCGCGAAGTACGGCAAGGGATGCCCGCGCTGCGGGTCGATTCCGTGCTCCTGCCCGGAGCATCCCGCGCCGAAGCAGTGGCCATGACCGGCGCGCTCTTTCTTCTCCTGATCCTCGGCGTCCCCGCCGCGGCCGCGATCGCCGTGGTTGTGCGCATTCGATCCAAGCGCGCGGCGCGCGACCGCTTCCTGGCCTCGCTCTCACCGCGGCTCGCCGCGATCGGGGTCGAGGGGTTCGACGACGGCCGCTTCACCTACGGCGGCCGGGCCTTCCGGTTCTACGCCGACATCAACCCGCTCTTCTCGTCATCGTTCGACCTGAGGCTCTCCACCTTCTGCGATTCCGTGCTCGAGTTCGAGATCCGGCGCGCGCGCAACGTGCCGGTCGCGCTGCCCGAGCCGCTCCGGAGCGATCCGCTCTTCCGGGGCTGCGCCCTCGACGCCCCGTCGGTCGACGAGCCCGCGCGGTACCTCGCGGCCATGAAGGGCAAGCTGGCGGGATCGTTCCCGCGCCGGTGGGCCGCCTTCTCCAAGATGCAGTGCGAGCTCGTTCTCTCGGCGAACCGCTTCGCCCCGGAAACGTGGGACGGGGCCGACGCGCGCGGGGATCTCGAGGCGCTCGCGGCGATGGCGGCCACCCCGGCGTGGCGCGAACCCAAGGGCGGGACGTGGACGTACCGGACGGGCTTCGAGAACCGGATCGCGGAATGGCACTGGAAGCCGGAGCAGCGCACCCGACTGCCCGAGGGGACAAGGCGCTGGCTGGTCAGCGCCTGGGTCGACAACGCGTACCTCAATCGACCTCTGGTCCGGTTCTTTCGACGGCTGTGCGGGAACCCCCTCTGGCTGACGCCCGTGGAGCAGCTGGAGTTCCTGCAGGAGGGATTCGGACGGCCCGCGGAGGTGCGCGGCCACCTGGTCGCGCTCGATCCCCACGAGATGGCCGTGGCGGCGGACCAGTACCTCGACGGCGAGTTCTTCGCGGGGCTGCTGGCGCCGGCCCCGGGGGAGGAAGCGGCGGTGCGGGAACGGTACGCCGCCGAGACGCGGTTCCGGTTCCACGACGCGGCGATCGATCTCCTGCCGCGCCTGGAGTTCTATGCGCGCCGCCTGTACGACGACGAGTTCTCCTGGTTCAGCGGGGAATACGAGATCCTCAGCGCCCGCCTCGAGGAGGGCGCCGTGCGGGCCGCGCTCGAGGAAACCGCGAAGGAATTCGGGGCCGAGGTGAAGGAAATCGAGCGGCCCTTCAGCTTCAAGCTGCTCCGCGATGACCGGCTGGACCTGTCGTATTGAGGCGGAATCTGGAATCTCGAATCTGGAATCGGGGATTTCAGATCGGATTCCGGATCCCGGACCCCGGATTCCAGCATCCAGATTCCAGATTCCAAATTCCAGAATCCAAATCCATCACTCCTTCGCGGCCAGGTAGACCACGATGCGCCGATGATGGCGCGCGTAGACGAACGACAGCGCCACCATCACGGCCCCCAGCGTCAGGAGCGTCGCGATCTTCACGGGCATGTCGAACGTGGCGAGATCGAAGATCGCGACCTTTCCGAGGCACACGCCGAGGATGAGCAGGCTCGACCACCGGCTGACCCGGTCGCGGAACAGGAAGCCGTAGCCCGCCAGCGCGAAGCCCAGGAGCGCCCACGACCCGGTGAGCCACGTCCCCGTCATCTCGTGCGCGAGGAGGACGAACCCGGTCAGCGCCACCGCCCCGGCGACGGCATCGCGCGCCGTCGAGTGAACGGCGCCGGGAGCTTCTCGACGGCTCGCCAGGTGGATGACGACGAAGATCGCGAGGATCGTCGCCCCCGACGGGACGGCGCCCATCCATCCGATCCCCGGCACCTGGAGCGGCGACGTCAAGGTGTACGCCACGACCGTCGCCGCCGCCCCCACGGCCGCGAGAACGAATTCGAAGTCCCGGCGAGCGAGGCGGCTCCAGGCGAACCAGGCTCCGCACGCGATGGCCCAGGCCACGGGCGCCCCCGCCCTCAACTCGAAGCCCAGGAGCGCCAGGACGCCGGCGAAGAGGCAGGCTCCAAGAATCACGCGCGCCTTCTCGGCCTGGGGCTCCGACTTCGGGTAGACCCAGCCCGCGACGAGCCACCCCACGAGAACCGGGACCGTCGCGGCGATTCGACGCGACACGCCCAGCACGTCGCCGGTGGCCGGCAGCGTGGACGTCGCCATGAAGAAGAGGGCCACCATCAGAAAACACATCCCCTCGCCGACGAGCCAGGTCACCCCCAGCCGGGGGCCGAGAAGAAGGAGTCCGACCCCGGCCGCCGCGAGGAGCATCGCTTCCGTCAGTTCGGGCGGATACGTCCAGATCGCGAGGCCCAACGCGAGCGCCCCGAGATGCGAAAGCGGCCGGATGAGGCCGGACTCGGACTCTCCCGCGGAGCCGGTCCGACGAAGTCGACCGATCACGGCGGACAGGGCGTACAAGCCCGCCGCGACGGCGAGGGCCGGGGCGAACGCGAACTCCAGTCTCCGATCGACGAACCAGAATCTCAGGAACGTGCAGGCCGCGCCGGCGACTCCCATGAGGCGCGGGCTCTCTTCCTTCCTCCACAGACCCCACGCGAACAGGGCCGCCGAGATGGCCATCCACGCGAAGGGCGCGCCGAGGCCCGGATGCAGCAGGAGGTGCGATCCCACCCCGGCCAGCACCGCTCCGAATCCGAGGTACGCGAGGTACGCGGGCCGCCACGCCGCCTTCCGGCCGGCCACGGCATTGACCCCGTACAGGGCCCCCAGCGTCAGCCAGACCCAGCCCATGTTCTCCAGGTCGAACCACCGGTGGATCAGCCCGCCGACGACGAGCAGGCCGCCGAAGTTGATGGCCACGAGCAGGCCATGGATCCTCCGCGCCCAGTCCGTGGCAGGCCGGTGGAAGTAGTCGGGCAGGATCCACAGCATCCACAGCGCGACCAGGACCGCCAGCGCGGGCAGGATGTCGGCGGGCGGAGTCCTCGAAAGCCAGGCCACTTCCGCGACGTACAGCAGCGTGGCCCCGAACGTGCAGAGCCGGATCCACTTTTCACGCCACGCGAGCGCCACCAGCACCGCCGCCGACAGGCCCATCGCCAGCCACGCCGGCGGCCCCGGTTCCGGGGAGAGCAGGAGAGTTGCAATCGTGAGCAGGTAGGCGATGCCGGTGATGGTTTCGTTGCGGTATCGAAGCGCGTGGACCAGCGCGGCCTCGGAGACGCCGAGCAGGATCAGGAATCCGAGCAGCTTCGAATCCACGATCCTGGAGGCCTCGACGAAGTGGGCCGCGTAGGCCGCGACGTAGATCACGGCCCATCCGCCGCCGATCAGGCAGCCCCCGAGCAGCTGGGTGTGAGGATGGCGCCGCAGGAAGGCGCCGGCGACGACCATGACGGCGCCGGTGCCGCCCGCGAGCGCGATGCGCCCCCCGGGTCCGAACTTCCCGTACGCGTAGTAGACGAGGAGGCCCATCCCCAGGACGAGGGCCACGACGCCGATCCTCGGCAGGATGCGCTCGCCGATCACGTTCTCGAGAGGCACGCTCTCCTTGGGTTTTTCTTCGGGAGGAGGCTTCGGGGGAAGCAGGATCCTCGGGGGAGGGAGAGGGAATGGGGTCGCCGGCAGGTCGGGCCGGACCTGGACGGGCTCCAAGGGAGCCTCAACCGGACGCGGCTCCCGAGGAGCCGGCGGGGGCGCGGCCGGCACGCGGGGCGGCGTCCCGTCCTCGAGCTGCTTCTGACGCTCGGTCAGACGCTGGATGCGCGTCTCCGCGAAGCGCTCGACTTCCTCGAGGCGCTTCCGGAGCCGGTTCACGCTCGAGAGGGCGGTGAGCGCGACCGCGATGGGGCCGAAGACGATGAGCCCCAGGACCATGAAGATGATCAGTTCCGCCAAGCCGGTCCTCCCCCGAGAGGCCCCTCAGGCGTTCGGACAGCTCATCGTAGCAGGTCAGGGGAAAAGCGTTCAGCCGGCGTTCGCGCCATCGAGGGCTCGCTTCACCTCCGCGTACATCGCCGCCATCTTGGGCGGCAGGGCGTCCGCCCTGAGGCCCGCGAAGACTCGGCGCGCCTCGGCGAGGTGTCCCGACTTCATGAGCGCGGCGGTGTAGTACCAGGCGACGTGCGGGTCGGCCGGAGTCTTCCCGAAGAGTTCGCGTCCCTTCCGGACGGCCTCGTCGACCTGGCCGGCGCGCAAGAGCCGCGCGATGTCGGAGGCGACGCCCCCTCCGCCGCGCCGGCGCCGGGCGGCGACGGCCACGACGACGAGTCCCGCGAAGACCAGGGCGAGGACCGCGATCGCGGCGATCCGGCCCGTCCGGACACCCTCGTCGCCCCATGCCGACTTCACGAGCAGGAAGAGGCCGACTCCAGCCGCGAAGAGCAGAAGTCTCCGAACCCAGGCGTTAGTCACGGTTCACCCACGACTTGGCGCGACCGTGGAACTCCTCCTTCCAGATCGGCGCCAGCTTCTTGACCCGCTCGATCAGGTGGCGGCATCCCGCGAAGGCCTCGGCCCGGTGGGGCGACGCGGCCGCGCAGATGACGCTCGCTTCGCCCAGCCGGAGCATGCCGACACGGTGCGCGATGTAGACGGCGCGCACGCCGAACTTCTTTCGCGCCTCGGCGGCGATCGCCCGAAACTGGCGGAGCGCCATCGCCTCGAACGCCGAGTACCGGATCTTCGACACGCGGCGGCCTTCGTTGCGGTCCCGCACCGTCCCGGCGAAGACGCAGATCCCGCCGCAGTCGGGCCGCGTCACGGCGCGGCGCGCCGCCTCGAGCGACAGCGCGCGACGGGTGACCCGGATCCGGTCCTTCATCGGAGCACCGCGATCAGGCCCGCTTCGATGGCCGCCGCGACCAGGTCGAAGATCGCCACGTACCAGACGCAGCGCCCGACCCACCGGAGATCGTCGGGGCCGAGCCCGGCGGGGGGAGCCGAGCGCTTCCAGGAATTGACATGGAGCGCGAGGCACGTGACGGCCACGAGCGACGTGAGCTCGAAGACGCCGTGCGGCATGCACATCGCGAACGCCATGAGCGTCCCCGCCGGAGATCCTTCGGCGTAGCAGCAGAGGATCAGTCCGATCGCGAGCCCGTTGAAGGCCAGGATCGATGGGGGAAGGTAGCGCAGCCAGAGTCCCGCCCCGAGGATTACGAGGCCGATCAGGAAGTTGTGCATGAAGATCTGGAGCAGGAGGGAGACGTACCCGGAGTCGTCGTCCGGCACCTCCGCTTCGAAAGCGGTCACGATTCCCTGGCGGGAATCGGGGTC
>DASRJF010000280.1:0-5684 GCA_035649615.1 Planctomycetota bacterium
GTCTCTGGAATGTTAGAATCCATTTTCCGCCGGAATTCTCTTGAGGGCTTCCGTGGCCAAGAAGAAGGGCGATACCGAGTCCAACCCGAGTCCCCCCCCGGGTCCCGACGCCGGCGCGCTCCACAGCCTTCCCGACATCCCCGACACGGGCTCGTCGATCGCCGACCCGCTGCCGCTGGAGCTCTTCCAGGACGCCGCGCCGGCGGAAGCGACCGAAGCCGAGGCCGCGGCGCCGCGGCACGTCCTCTTCGGGGACATCGCCGTCCAGGAAAAATACGTCACGCCCGCCCAGCTCGAGGAGTGCCTCGCGATCGTTCGAACGACCCAGCCGACCCCGCGCCTGGGCCGGGTCATGCAGGACAAGGGCTACCTCACGCAGCTGCAGATCGAGGTGATCCTCGACATCCAGCGCGTGAACCTGGTGGACCGCCGCCAGAAGCGCGAGACGGGGCGCCTCTTCGGCCAGCTCGCCTCCGCGTCGGGATTCTGCTCGCCCGAGCACGTCCGCGAGGCGCTGCTCTCCCAGCTGGAAGGGGCGCGGAACGGAGCGCGGCGGATGATCGGCCAGATCCTCCTGTCCGAGGGCCGCATCAACCACTTCCAGTTCTTCGAGATCCTCCGGCGCCAGGAGAAGTACTTCCTCCACTGCGACGGCTGCGGGGCGAACTACCTCGTCGAGGGCAAGAGCGACAGCGGCCGCGTGCTGTGCCGCGGCTGCTTCAAGGTGATGACGGCCCAGGCGAACCCCGCGGTGGAGAGCTCCGCGTGGATCCTGCGCGAGGAGCAGGAGCGGCCGCCCAAGCGGCTCGGCGCGCGGGGCGCCGAGGCCCTCGGCCCGTTCACGTTCGTGGCGGAAATCGGGCGCGGCACCCACGGCGTCGTGCTCCTCGTGAAGGACCAGCGCGTCTCGAAAGTGCGCGCGCTCAAGCTCTTCCGCCTCCCCGAGGGCGTGGCCCGCGAGAAGCTCGCCCGCGCCATGCAGCCGGTCCTGCGGCTGAAGCATGCGTCCGTCATCGAGGTCCACGAGAGCGGCGTCATCGAGGGCCTCCCCTACCTCTCCCTGTCGTTCATCACGGGGACGACCCTCGCCCTCATGATCTCCAAGCAGGCCCTCGAGCTCGATTCCCAGGTCCTCGTCCTCGAGAAGGTCGCGCGCACGCTGGCCGACACGCACGCCCGCGGCATCGCCCACGGCAACCTGAAACCGACGAACATCCTGCTCGACGAGAACGGCAATCCCCACCTCACCGATTTCGGACTCGGCGCCGTGGAGGGGATTCCGCAGGCCGGGGACGTGATCTCCGACGTCGAATACAGGGCGCCCGAGCAGGGGAGCGGGCCGGGCTCCCCCGAGGGGGACATCTATTCCGTCGGCGTGCTCCTCTTCAAGGCGCTGACGAGCCGGACGCCGCACGAGCTGACCTCGGAATCGGGGGTGGGATTGCCGAAGGTGCCGAGCGCGGTCAACCCGGCGGCGCCCGCCGACCTCGAGGCCATCTGCCTCCGGTGCCTGAAGAACGATCCCGCGTCCCGCTACGAGAGCATGAAGGCGCTCGCGGAGGACCTGCGTCGATGGCTCAAGGGCGAGCCGGTCCAGGCGCGGCAGGACCAGGTCTCCCCCCACGAGCGGTCCCGTCCGAGGCGGCGCCGGCTGAACCTCGTCATGGTGGCGGCCATCGTGGCCCTGGTCGTGGCCCTGGGATGGCTCCTGTTGAATCACTGACAACTGATGTCTGATTTCAGATGACTGATGACTGATGACTGATTTCTGATGTCTGATGTCTGATGTCTGAAATTCTTACTGAAGTCTGAAGTCTGAAGTCCGAAGTCTGATGACCGTCACGATGCCCACACCGGATCCGTTGCTCGGTTCCACGATCGCCGGGATCCGGCTCGACGAGAAGCTGGGCACCGGCGGGATGGGCTCGGTCTACCTCGGCGTGCAGACGGGGATGGCCCGGCGCGTCGCGGTCAAGATCCTCTCCGAGCACCTGTCCAGCAACGCCGAGTACATCTCCCGCTTCCGGCGGGAGGCGGTCACGGCCGGCAAACTCGAGCACCCCAACATCGTGTCCGTCTACGACATCGGCCACGAGGAGGGCCGGTACTTCATCGTCATGGAGTACGTCGAGGGCCAGTCGCTCCAGCGGATCCTCGACGTCGTCGGCGCGCTCTCCCCGCGCGAGGCGGCGCGGCTCGTCGTCGGCGTCCTGCGCGGCCTGCACCACGCCCACGCGGCGGGCATCATCCATCGCGACGTGAAGCCGGGCAACGTCATCGTCACCAAGGAGAACGAGCCGAAGATTCTCGACTTCGGCCTCGCCGTCGCGATCGACCCGCGCGACAAGCTCACGGGGACGGGCTCCGTCCTCGGCACGCCGCTGTACATCTCGCCGGAGCAGGCGAAGGGGAAGCCGGCGGAGACCCGGTCCGACATCTACAGCGCCGGGGTGATGTTCTACGCGATGCTCACGGGGCGCGTCCCCTTCAGCGGCCACGACCCCCTCGCCGTGCTCAACATGCACCTCCACGAGAACCCGGTGTCGCCGGTCAACCTCAATCCCCGCATCCCGCAGGCGCTCAACGACATCGTGCTGAAGATGCTCGCGAAGCGGGTCGAGGACCGCCACGCGACGGCGGAGCTCGCGGCGCGCGACCTGCAGGCGTTCCTCGACGGGAAGCTCGTCGCCCTCCCCCCGCGCCCCGCGCCCCGGGTGATCCGCCGGCGGGCCGCGCCCGTGGGACTCATCGTGGGCTCGATCCTCGGAATCGCCTTCCTGTACGCGATGGTCCGGCCGTCGTCGTCCCCGCCGCCGGCCGCCGCCCCCCCGCCGACGGTGCGGACCCTCTCCGGCCCCGACCTGGAAATGGCGGAGGTCCGGGAAAAGACGGACGCCATCCTCGGGGCCGCCACGCGCGACGGCCCGAAAGACTTCGCCGTCTATCCCCACAGCCTCGGCGAGCTCGCGAAGCTCGCGGGGCGCTACGCGAACCGCAAGGACGTCGTCGCCGTCATCGACGGCGCGCGCAAGAACCTGGTCGCCGAGGCGGACCGGATCGCGCGCGAGCACGAGACGCAGCTCCGGCCGCGCCTCCTCTCGGCCCGCGGCCAGGGCGACGTCTACCTCATGCGGGAGATCTACCGGGAATTCCCCCGGCCCTTCCTCGAGATCACCGACACGGGCCGCTCGATCGGCGCCGAGATCCGCGACAACGAGGAGCGCGTCGCCAAGCGGATCGACGCCGACATCGAGAGCGTCTCCCGCCTGATCGAAGCGGACGAGTTCGACGTCGTGCGCGAGCGGCTCAAGCGGCTGGGCGACGTCGTGCCGCCCGAGCGCCGCAAGCAGGTGTCCGAGCTGGGCGAGACGACGACGGCGGCGGAAGCGGAGCGGCGGCTCCAGCTGATCCCCCGCCTGATGGCGGACGTGGCGGAGCTGGACAAGCTCGTCGCCTCCCTCCTGGAGCGGCGCCAGAGCGACGAAGCCTGGAACGCGATCCTCGGACTCGTGGAGCGGCAGGGACCGACCAAGCTGGCGGCGACGCTCGTCCGGATCGCGTCGATCCCCCAGGCGACGCTTCGCAGCATCGTGCCCTCCACGGTGACCGAGGAGGAGATCGACAGCGTGCTCGGGCGCTTCGAGGCGGAGGGTTTCGCGAAGGACGAGGACTGGCCGTCGCACCGGGTGCGCTGGCTGTGCGAGGACGTCCTGCGGCGGGAGTGGATCCGGCGTCGCGCGGAGCGGGGCATCCAGCGGCTCGTCGGCGTCGAGGTGACGCTCCGGTCGTTCGGGGGCGCGAAGGGGAAGATCGCGGCCGGGTCGCCGCCGACCCTGCAGGCCGGAGCGGGGCCCGCCCAGGCGGTCGTCGTCGACCAGCTCGAGGCGGGCGACCAGGTTTATTTCGCCGCCGCGGCGGCCGTCGGGCCCGAGAACCCGGTCGAGACCGTCTTCAAGTCGGCCGATCACAAGCGGTTCGCGATCGCGGCGGCGGCGGCGCACCGGTACGCGCCGGTGCCCGGCCGGTTCACCGAGGCGCTCCGCTGGATGGAGCAGGGCCGCGTCCTGGGGATGCGCGTGCCGGCGCCGCGGATGGCGGCGCTCGAGGAGGCGGCGCGCCTGGAGCGGGACCAGGTCGCGCGCGACATGCTCGGCAAGGCGCTCGACCACGCGGCCGGCGGCCGGTTCGACAAGGCGCACGAGGAGCTCGACCGGGCCGTGAAGGAGCACGAGGACCGGAGCCACGGGGCGCTCGTCGGGGCGGTCGCCCGCGACCTCCGGGCGCGGTTCCTGCTGGCCGAGGCCGAGGACGACGCGAAGGGGTCGCGCTGGGGCAAGGCGCTCGCGGTGCTGCGGAAGCTGAGGTCGGGATTCCCGGCGTACGCGCCCGAGCGGGCGACGTCGCTCTTCCACAAGGCGCTGCTCAACGCGGGCTCGTGGGCGTCCTGGCCGATGGCCGCCCCGAACGCCGCGAGCAAGACGTGGTCGTGGGACGGCAAGTCGACGGGGACCCGCCCGCCCGCGCGGATGGAGGGGGGCCAGATCGTCCTCGTGGACGTCGGCGGATTCCGCGCGCTCTACCTCGAGCGCCCGAAGACCGCCGGCGCGACGGGGATCCGGGCGCGGATCCGGATCAACCAGACGCAGCAGTCGTTCGAGGCGGGCTTCCACTTCGACGCGAAGGAGCCGACGGCGGACCTGCGCCGGTTTCTCTTGAGGTCCACGAACCGCGCTGAGGCGGGGACGCGCCGCGAGGGGCGGTGGACGATGGACGAGGACCAGGACGTGAAGCCGGCGATCGCGGCCAAGGAGTGGTACGAGATCGCGATCGTCTCCGACGGCACGGAAACGGTCTTCTTCTTCGGGCCGGCGGGGTCTCCGCAGGGCGTGCTCACGCTGCCGGGCGGGCTGGACCCGAAGGCGGGATTCGGTCTCTGGGCCAATGTGGATACCACGTTTGCGGATATCCAGGTGCGAGACGCGAAGCCGTAGCCAGCTTCAAGCTTCAAGCTTCAAGCTTCAAGCTCCAAGCTTCAAGCCAGACGCACAGCAGCTACTCCTTGTTCTTTCCCTGCAAGAGCCGGCCGGCGTAGAAGATGGCGGCGCCGATCCCAAGATAAATCAATTCCAGCCGGACGTTGGAGAAGCTGATTCCGACGTAGAGCCCGATGAGGACGGTGGCGAGGCCGAGGGCTTGGAGGAATCGGGCGAAGGCGTATTTCACAGACTTCAGACTTTAGACTTCAGACTTCAGACTTCAGATGGGCCCGCACCCGCAAAAGCGCCAATCGGAAATTTCTCTCTTGGAAAGCCTAGACCGGAATGCCTATTACAGTGCCCTCGAACACCATCTTTCCGGCTGAGAAGCCCTGGGCCTCGCACTTGGCGATGCGCCCGTTCATCTCGAGCTTGCGGGCGACCAGCCAGACGCGCTCGCCGGGGCGGACCGAGCCCCGGAAGCGGACTTTGTCGACGCCGCCGAAGACGACGAGGCGGTTGAGGATCTCGGGGCAGTGAACCTTGTAGTAGAAGACGGCCAGCTGCCCCGCGGCCTCGATGAGGACCACGCCGGGCAGGAGCGGATTGCCGGGGAAATGGCCCGGGGCCCAGAACTCGTCGGCCCGCGCGTCCTTGTAGCCGATCGCGATCCCCTTGACGTCGTCGACCTCGACGACGGCGTCGAGG
>DASRJF010000281.1:0-2679 GCA_035649615.1 Planctomycetota bacterium
ATTCGACGGGTTTGGATCGACCATCCGCGGAAAGACGCGCCCCAGCCCGACGTTCCCGGGGCGGTGCTGCTGGCCCTCGCATCGGCTTCCCTGCTGGGAGCGTTCGCCCTGGTGCGCCATCCGGACATCGACTGGCAGTCCCCGATGGTGCTGGGCCTCATGGCGGCCGCCGCGGGACTGACGTTGGCGCTGGTCTTCGCGGAGCGGCGGGCCAAGGATCCGTTCATGGCGGTCGATCTCTTCCGCAACCGCTTGTTCTGGACCGGAACGCTTTGCTCGTCGCTGCTCGCCGCCGACATGTTCTGCGCGTTCGCCTACCTGCCCTTGTTCGTGCAGGGGGTCATGGGCGCCAACCAGATGATGGCCGGCATGGTGCTGACTCCGATGATGCTCGCCTGGGTGGCGTGTTCGGCGACCGGCGGGTTTCTCCTGATGCGCGTGGGATACCGGAGGCTGGCGATCGGCGGCTGTCTTCTCTCGACGCTGGCCTACTACCTGCTCAGCCGCATGGACGCGGCCTCGACCTGGGGCGAAGCCGCCCGCGCCGGGGCCGTCCTCGGGGCGGGCCTGGGATTCGTCCTCACCCCGCTTCTCATCGCGGCCCAGAACTCGGTCGGCCGGGACCGGCTCGGATCGGCGACGTCGCTGACGCAGTTCTGCCGGTCGATGACCGGCGCGATCGGCATCGCCGTCGCGGGCGCGATCATGGCGACCGTGCTGGCCGAACATGCCGGCGTGCGCATCGACCCCGACCAGATCGTGAATCCCGAACTGCGGAAGTCGATTCCGCCCGACGTCGCGAAGGAGATGCGCGTCGTCATCGCGGATTCGCTGAGGCCCGTCTTCACGTTCGGGATGGCGGCGGCGGCGCTGGCGTTCCTGGCGTCATTGCTTCTTCCGGCCGGGCGGGCACGGGACCTTCGTTCCGCCGAAGCCATTCGCACGCCAGATTCCCCGCGATGACGAGCCCGGCGCCCGCGAGCTCCAGGGCGCTCATGCCTTCGCTCGCAATCCACCACGCGAGCCACGCGGCGAATACCGGCTCGAGGCAGTAGATGATCACCGCGCGCGTCGGGTGCACGTCGCGCTGGTAGCGCATCATCACCAGGAACGCGATGACGCTCGCAAAGAGCGCGTGGTACGGGATCGTCCAGTAGACGGCCCACCTCTGGACCGCCTCCGGACTCTCGATCGGCTGCACCAGTTTCACCAGCGTGTCCGGGTCGAGGAAGGCGCGGCCGGCGGGCAGTGCCACCAGGATCAGGAGGCACGCCCAGACGGAGTGGATGAAGGCGCCGAGCGTGATCGCCTCGGGGTCGTGCTTGCGCGTGTAGTGGTTGATGAAGTGGATCTGGAAGCCGAAGAGAACCGTGCCGATCAGCGTGAAGACCTCGGGCCAGCCGAAGTCGCCGGACCACGGCCGGGTCATGACGAAGACGCCGAGGAGCGAGAGGGACGCGCCGATCCAGAGGGCGGGGGTCAGCCGCTGGCGGAGGAAGATCCAGCCGACGACGGGAACCGTGACGATCGTGAGGCTCGTGATGAACGCGACGGTGGCGGACGACCCGTCGCGCAGGGCCGCGGATTGGAGCGCGATGCCGATGACGCCGGGCAGGGAGACGATGAGCGAGTCGCGGAACGCCGGTCCGGTCAGAACGCGCCAGGCGCGCGGCAGGAAGATCGAGAGCAGGATCGTCGCCAGCGTGAACCGGATCGTGAGGAAGAGGAGGCCCGAGTGCCAGGAGGCGCGGCCGGCGGCCGTCTCGATCGCGGCCTGCCCCATCTTCATCGAGAAGAACGTGGAGCCCCAGATGAAGGTGGTGGCGAGCAGCCACAGCGTCGCGCGCCGCTCCAAGTGCATGGCGGAGGACGATAGAGCTTCAAGCTCCAAGCTTCAAGCCTCAAGCCTGAGCCCGTATGGGCCAAGCCCGAACGGGCTCCCTTTGGCCTGGAGCTTGAAGCTTGAAGCTTGAAGCTAAGAGCGTTTGTGGCGGCGGCGGTGGAGGCCCCACACGTTGCGGAACACCTGGTGGTGCTCCTCGGGGATCTCGGTCGAGAATTCGAGCGACGTGGACCCCTGCTTCCAGATCCCGTAGAGCCGGCCCTCCTGGATCCCCCGCTTCTTCGCGAGATCGGAGCACTCGGCGAGAAACGCGACCGAGAGGTTGCCCTTCTCCGCCGTCGCGTGGCTGTCCTTCAACGAAACCACGAAGACGGGCCGGCGGACGAGCCGCGCGAGCCACGAAAAGAAACTCATGAACCTGAAGTCTAGCAGCGGTATAAGAAAACCATGAACGCCTCCGCGCAGGCCTTGCTCCTCCAGATGGCCGCCGCCATGCGGCGCCGGGCGCCCATCCACAACCTCCTCGGCGACGTGACGAAGGCGCTCTTCGCCGCGGTTCCCGCCGACGGCGCGCGGTTCGACCTGGGGGATGAAGGCGGAAAACTCTGGTCCCGCGTCGTGCGCCCCGGCCAGGAACCGGAGCGGCCGGGGCTGGGGTCGATCACGCCGATCCGCTCGAAGGAGTCGTTCCAGAAAACGGAGGAAGACGGACTCTTCGGAGTGTCGGTTCCCCTGGGGATCGGCGAGCCCCCGTCGGGCCGCCTGGTCGTGAAGCGCCGGAGCGCGGCCTTCAGCGACGAGGAGGTCGAGGTGCTCAAGGCGGCGGCCGACCTGAT
>DASRJF010000282.1:0-4902 GCA_035649615.1 Planctomycetota bacterium
CGGGCGCCTGAAGCTGAGCGACGAGATGCTCGCCGTCTCCGGGCCGCGGGAGACGCTGGCCCGCGTCCTCAACAACCTGAAGGGCGTCTACTTCGGCCGCCGGGAATTCGATCGCGCGGGGCGGTTCGTCGACCTGTCCGAGGGCCTGCTCCCGGGATTGCCCGAGCACTCTCGCGACCGCGGGATGGTCCACCTCGGCCTGGAGCAGTTCGGGAAGGCCCTGGAATTGCTGGAGCGGTACCTGAGGCTCGCGCCGAAGGCCCCGGATGCCCCGACGGTTCGAAGACACGTCAAGATGACGCGCACCCTGCTCTGTCACCTGAACTGAAGAATGGGGAATAGGGAAGTTGGAATGTGGAATGGAATAGGGAATCTGGAATCTGGAAGGGTCCTTGTTCCAGGGAACATTCCCAATTCCTGATTCCATTCCATATTCCCGCTTCTAAATTCCACATTCCTTCTTCAAATGGATTTCAAATTCGATCTCTTTGGCGACGGCCCGAAGGATCCGTCGAAGCAGGGCCAGATCAAGGAATGGGTCCGGGCTCACTACGCCCTGGGTCCGGACGTTCCAGTCCTTGTGACGGAGATCTACTGCGACCAGCCCGGGTGCGCCCCCATCGAAACGCTCATCGCCATCCTCGACCCGGGCGGCCGGCGCCAATTCAAGATGGGACGGCCCCTGCGCGAGGTCGCCAAGGAAGACATCCGCCACATGCAGCCCAACCCCGACGGGCACGGGCCTCGGATCGACGTCGACAAGCTCGGCTCGGGCCGATGGGAATAATGGGCACCCGGGTTCCCGTCACCGTCCTCACCGGCTATCTCGGCGCCGGCAAGACCACCCTCGTCAACCGGATCCTCCGCGAGCGCCACGGCCGCCGCATCGCGGTCATCGAAAACGAATTCGCCGACCTCGGGCTCGACGCCGACCTCATCGTGGGAACCGATGAGGAGCTGATCGAGATGAACAACGGCTGCGTCTGCTGCTCGATCCGCGGCGATCTCATCCGGACGCTGCACGACCTCCTCCGGAAGCGGGAGAAGTTCGACGCGATCCTCATCGAGACGACCGGGCTCGCCGACCCCTCGCCCGTGGCCCAGTGCTTCTTCGTGGACGACGAGCTGAAGGCCGCCCTGGCGCTGGACGCCATCGTCACGCTCGTCGACGCGAAGCACGCGTCGCTGCACATCGAGAAGGAGGAGCCGGCCCGCGAACAGATCGCGTTCGCCGATGCGATCCTGTTGAACAAGATCGACCTCGTGGGGCCGGCCGAAGCGGACCGGCTGGAAGACCGCCTCCGTTCGATGAACGCGATCGCCCGGATCCACCGCACGGTCAACGCGGACATCGATCTCGCGCACGTGCTTGGACTGGGGGCGTTCGACTTGTCGCGGAGGATGGAGATCCGGGCGACGGAGGGCGCGCACCATGATCCCTCCATCCGTTCGGTGTCGCTGAAGGAGCCGGCGCCCCTGGACGGCGCGAAGCTGAACGCCTGGCTGGGCGGCCTGCTGAAATCCAGGGGCGGGGACATCTTCCGGATGAAGGGGATCGTTCACGTCGCGGGCGAGGCCCGCCGCGTCGTCTTCCAGGGCGTCCACATGATGTTCGACGGGCGGCCCGACCGGCCCTGGGCGGAGGGGGAGGATCGCACGAACCGGATCGTCTTCATCGGCCGGAACCTGCCGGAGTCCGACTTGAAGGCGGCGCTGTCGGCGTGCGCTTCTACTTCTTCGACCGGATCGAGTCCTTGTTCTTCTCCAGCCAGTCCCGGGCGTCCTTGACCTGCTGTTCGAACTCGGCGTCGGGCAGGAAGGCGTTCATCGTGACCTTCCCCGACGTGATGATTCCGACGGTGTAGCCCGCGTTCCAACGGGTCTCGAAGTCGGCGTCCTTAGTCCGGTCCAGGAGCCGCGCCACGACCTCCGGATCGCGCATGCGCTCCGCCGCCAGGAACGCGCCCCGGCGGACCTCCGTCGCCTTCGCCTCCAGCGACTTGTAGACCGCCTCCTTCGCCTTCGGGGTGTCCGACCAGCCCAGCGCGGCGGTGAGGTAGGCGCGCGACTCCGCGTCGGTCGCCGCGTCGCGCATCTCGAGCACCGTCTCGAACGCCGGCCCGCAGTTGTTGAACGCGAGGACGGCGGCGAACTGCGCCCGTTTCGGCGCGGCGATGTCCGACTTCTGGAGGCGCTCGGCGAACCGCTTCAGGCCGGCGGGGATCGACGCGACTTCGGCGTTCTTCATGCGGTCCAGGAATGCCGATTGAACGTACGGTTCCATGCAGTACGGTTCGCCGGATTCGGGGTTGTTCCAGGTCGCGTACCCGCCCCACCAATCGTCCTCGCTCTTCTCCTGCTCGACCGCCGCGCGGAACTCGTCGAAGAAGGCGTCGGCCTTCCGGTCGAGGAGCTCCGGCAGGGCGTCCCAGGCCCGGTGATCCACGAGCAACGAGGTGAGCCGCGACTTGGCCTCAGGGTCCTTCTCGGACTTGTAGGCCGCGACGAGCTGGGGGATCGCCTGGCGGCCGAGCGACCGGAGGTCGCCCGACGCCTTTTCCCGGACGACCAGGTCGTCGGACCGGAGGAGCGCGACCAGCTCCGTCGTGCGCTTGGCGAGTTCGGCCGCCGGGAGGGCCGCGGGCTCCGGCAGCGCCTTCGGCGCGGGCGGAGCGTGCGCATCGTCCGGCATGCCGCCCACGGCCATCGCCACGGTGCGGAAGCCGGCGACCGCCACCAGCGGCAGCATGGCGATGGTGGTCTGGAACATCGAGCCGACTCCGGAGTCCGTGACGGTCATCACGGCTTGGTCCTTCTCGGTCCGGCTCAGCAGGATCGACCAGTCGTCGGACCGCAGGTGCTTGAGGTCGTCCGGTTTCTCGGTCCCGGACAACTTGAGGATCAGGTCGGCCATCCCCGCGGGATTGACTCCCATGACGCCGGAGGCGGTGGCCGCCTCTTTCGGAAGCCGCTTCAGGGCGCCCGCGGCGTCGTCCTTCGACCCGAGCGCCTCCTTCAGCAGGGTTTCATGGCCCAGCGCGACGACCGTGTCCCGAATTCCGAAGCTGGGCGTGTGTTCGCTCGAGGACTTGAAGATCGTGACCTTGTCCTCCGTGGACGCCGTGTAGCCTCCGAGCTTGGCGGTGGCCTTCTCCAGGAGCTCCTTCGCCTTGGCGGAATCGGTCGTCCGGCCCATGACGAGGAACGTCTTCTCGAAGTCCGGGTCCTCTCCCGGGGCGACCATGGCGAAAAGGATCTCGTTCCCGAAGATCGCGGCCGCCTCGCGGGGGGTGAATCCGAGCTCCTCCTTCGCCTCGCGGTCCAATACGGCGACATAGTCTTCCCCTTCGCGGCCGCCGTGGCCCTTGCGCTCCGCTTCCTGGTACCGGCGGATGAAGGCCTCGATGTCGCTCCAGACTTCCTTGCCGTCTTTCAGGTTGCCATGGGCGAAGAGGACCGTCTTCTTCGGGAGGTGGGCGAGGAGATCCTTGGGGCCGGCGGGCTGGCGGAGCGCGTCATAGAGCCTGCAGGGGGAATCGACCACGAGCCGGAGGATCGAGGCGACCTGGCCGGGCTTGAACGTCGCTTCGACGGTCGCCCCGACCATCTTGCGGAAGCCGAAGACGGAGTCGGCCTGGTCCATCCCGTGCCACATCATCCGGCGGTACATGGACGAGGGACCCTGGGAGCCCGCGATCAGGCCGTCCCAGTTCCACCGGCTGAACGCGCGCAGGGCGGGGTCGTCGGAGGGCGCCGGCGCGAGCTGCGCGTAGAGGCGGTTCTTCCGGAGATCGCCGCCGGGCGCGCGGCCCGCCGCCCGGTCCAGGGCGTCGGTGAGGCTCGCCCACCGGGTCGTCACGACCAGGCGCGACCCGGTGACGGCGACGAAGACGGGCTCGTCGGTTTTCAGGTCGCCCATCTTGCGGATCGCGAAGACCTTGACGCCCGCGTGCGCCTTTTCCTCGGCCGCGAACACCGCGAGATCTTCCTCGACGAGTTTCTTGAAGAACGCGGGATC
Organism: Planctomycetota bacterium; assembly: GCA_035649615.1. Taxonomy (GTDB): domain Bacteria; phylum Planctomycetota; class MHYJ01; order MHYJ01; family JACPRB01; genus DASRJF01. The sequence goes on from DASRJF010000282.1 coordinate 4,019, forward strand.
GGAGGTCGTCGCGATGAAGATCCAGGGAACATCGGGATTGGGGACCCCGGTCAGGGCCACGGCCATCCGCTGGATGGTCGGGAGCCCGGCCTTGAGATCCTTCAGGAGCTTCTCGGGGACGATCTCGAGCGTCTTGGTGAACCACTCCTCGATCGACGCGCAGAGCTTTTCCTTGCCGCCGGGGGTGGTGACCGAGCCCACGTACTCCTTCCAGTCGCCGAGGAGGCGCGGGGCCTTGACGAGCTCGACGAACGCGAGAGTTTCCTCGGGGAGCAGCTGGGCCACGTCGTCGGGCTTCCCCGGGCCCGCGTCCTGGTGCACGAACGTCGGGGTGATGATGAGGACGAGCGCGGCGAGCAGGATCGCGGCGGCGGACTTCATGGCGACCATGGATCGACCTCCTCGGGCGTCAGGGGCGGACATGTAAAGTACTGGATCGCACCTCGATAAGACCTCGGCCGGCCCGCGATGTTACCTCATAATGCGGCGCGGAACATCCGGAGGATGAATGGAATTGGACCTGGGATCGCTGGACCGCCGTTCCGCCTACAAGGCGATGATCAGCCTCATCATCCCGAGGCCGATCGCGTTCGCCAGCACGATCGGGCCGGCGGGGAACATCAACCTCGCGCCGTTCAGCTACTTCAACGGCGTGTCGAGCGCCCCGCCGATCATTTCGGTCAGCGTCGGCCCCAAGCGCGCCGGCACGAAGGACACGGCGGCCAACGTCCGCCGCGAGGGCGAGTTCGTCGTCAACGTCGTGACGCCGGACCTGATGGCCGGCGTGATCGTCGGGGCCACCGACCATCCCCCCGAGGTGAGCGAACTCGAGCTCGCGAAGCTGACTCCCGCGCCCTCCTCGAAGGTCCGCACGCCCGGCGTGA
>DASRJF010000283.1:0-11116 GCA_035649615.1 Planctomycetota bacterium
TGAGTCGAAGGTGCGCGGCCTTCTGGCCGTTGAGCGTCGTCCCAACTCCGCCTCCAAGTCGAAGCGGATTCAGGCCCAGATCCAAGCGATTGACTTTCGGATCGACGCCCTCTTGGAGAAGGTCGAGGTCTTGTCGAAGGAGGAGCTCAATCGAAAGCTCGACAAGTGGCGACAGGAGAAGGTTCAGCTCGAATCGGAGCTTGCGTTGAATGCCGAGTCACCGTCCGAACCGAAGAGCGTCGAGGAGCGTACGAGCGAGGCCATGGCGCTCTTCGACAACCTCAAGGAGGCCATGAGGACCTTCGACAAACTTGAGCTTCAGCGACTCCTGCGGCTCTTCTTCAAGGATGTGAAGGTGGACTTCGAGAGCCGGGAGGTCATCGTCGAGTACAGTCCCGAGGGGCTGGCCGGAAATGAAACTGGGGCCCCCAGTGAAGAGGGCCCCAGTTTCCGTACGATTGGTAGCGGGGGTGGGATTTGAACCCACGACCTCCGGGTTATGAGCCCGACGAGCTACCAGGCTGCTCCACCCCGCGACGCAAGTCCTCCGAAACCGACCCTTGAGCCGGCAAGGGAGAACTATGTGCAAGCTCTCACCAGACAGTTGAGAGCGGCGTTCCGTTTGTAAAGAGCGGGCGAAGGGCGCGCACTGTAACAGCCTGTCCCTCACCGGTCAAGCCGCCCCGCTTGCAGCCGCCCCGCTTGCAGCTTGGAGCTTGGAGCTTGAAGCTGTTTACTTGGGCCTGTAAGGCGACTCCAAGCATCGGAGGAGCGTCATCACCGCATAAGCCGTTCCGTACGGCTTGTGGTACGAGAACATGCGGTAGTCCCACCACGAGCCGTCCTCTTCCTGGTGCGGCAGCACGAACTCCGCCAGCCGCGCCCGGCGCTCGGGCCGGTCCGCCGGATCGATCAGCCCGATCGCCCGCGCCGCGTAGTAGTGACCGAAATAGTAGTAGTACCCGCTGTTGAAATAGAACGCCTCGTGCGGGTACTGGCGCTTCCGGCCGACCTCCAGGAACCGGTGCTCCTCCACCATCAGGTCCAGCCCGCGCTTCAGCCGCTCCTTGTCCACCACCCCCGAACCCCACAGGAAGAGCGCCACGTTGCCCGACTGCATCCGCCCCAGCCCGCCCTTCGGCTGGTTCGCCGGATGGTTCGGGTAGTAGCGGAACCCGAGGTCGTAGATGTACGACCCGTCCGGCTTGCGGCAGCCCTCGAGCGCCGACACCGCCCGACGCAACACGCCCTCCGGAATCTCCAGGCCCGCGCGCTCCGCGTCGAAGAACGCGACGAGGGCCGCCGCCGTCCCGAAACTCGTCGGGTACGACGCCGGCGACCGCGTCCCCATGTCGAAGTCGTAGTAGTTCCACCCGCCGATGTGCGTCTCGTACCGGCGCAGGAGCTCGAGGTGGCGCTCCGCCGCGGCCCGGATCCGCGCCCGCGCCAGCTCCCCCGCCTCCGCCTGGTACGCCGCCGCCAGGACCTGGACCGCGTACGTGTTGCCCCAGATGCCGTACATCACGTCCGGCTGCGCGCGACGGGGAGGCTCCGACGTCACCAGCCACTCCACGCCCCGCTTGATCGACTCCGGCGAGGACTTCGCCTCGATCAGCGCCAGCACGCACAGCGCCGTCGTCGCCGACTTGAAGCCGTCGTGCGATCCCGGCGGCGGAGCGTACAGGTCGAAGCCCGACGTCCCCCCCGACGACCCCCACGACCCGTCCTGGTTCTGGGTGGCGACCAGGTAACGGACCCCGTCGCGGATCGCGGACGTGATATCCCGCGGCCGCACCGGCCCTTCCATTTCCGGATCGGGCGACGTCGTCGCGGCCGGGCAGCCCGCGAACAGGAGCGCGGCCAGGACGAGAGGAACCCGCTTCACTTGACTTCCCCGCCGGTCACGACTTCCTCGCCTTCCTTCAGCCCCGACTTGATCTCGGTCCGGTCGCCGCTCGTCCGCCCCACCGACACCTCGCGCGCGACCGGCTTGCCCCCGTCGAGAACCTTCACGACCTTCTTCCCGTCCTCCTCCGACACCGCGCCCGACGGCACCGTCACGACGTCCTTCAGCTCCGCGACGCGGACGACGATCTTCGCCTTGAGGCCCGGGACGAGGCGCGGGTCGCCCGCGGAGATATCGAACCGGGCGTCGAACGCGTCGCCCTTGCGCGCCCCGACCAGCACGGGCGCCATCGACTTCCCCGCGAGGGCCAGGTCCGGGAAGGCGACGGGCGTCACCTTCGCCTCGGTGCCAGGGGGAAGGTCGGCCAGGCGGTCCTCCGCGACGGCGCTCTTCACGCACAGGTCCGACGGGACCAGCGTCATCAGCGTCTGGTTCGCCTGGACCTTCTCGCCCACCTTGAGGTTCTTCATCGCCTCCTCGACGCCCTGCCACGACCCGCCCTCGAACTGCCCGTACCACACGGTGCCGTCCGCGGGGGCCTCGATCTTCAGCGCCGCCTCGTCCTTCTTCAGCTTCGCGAGATTCTCCTCCTGCTGGCGCAGGCCCGCCGTCGACCGCGCGAGGTTGTTCTCCCGCTCCGTCTTCTGGATGGGAGACGTCCGGGTCCACGACTCGAGCGCGTGCGCCCGCTCCCTGGCGGCGAGCGTCCACTCCTCGAGCTGGCGGGGCAGGTCGTGGGTCCGGATCCGGTCGAACCGCTTCAGGAAGATCTCGTAGCGCGTCTTCGAGCGCTCCAGGTTGCGCTGCGCGCGCTTCAGGACGATGTCGCGCGTCGCGTTCGTCAGCTCCTCGGACTTGTACATCTTCTCGATCTGCTCCAGCTCCTCCTTCTGGTCGGCGATGGAGTCCTCGGCCCACGCGCGGCTCAGGTCGAGCTCCTTGAGCTCGAGCGCCATCTCGACCTCGGTGAAGTGCTTGAGCCGCTCCGCGGACTCCTTCGCTTCGCGCTCGACCCGCTCCTTCTGGAGCGCGTCCCCGGCGGCGGCCAGCTTGATCTCCTCGGTCACCCGGTCGAGCTGGACCCGGGCGGAGGCGAGGTCGACTCCCGCGGCGGCGATGGCCTCGCGCAGCTTCGTGGCGTCGACCTGGAGCAGGACGTCGCCCTTCTTGACCCTCGAGCCGTGGGCCGCGATCTTCGCGGCGGTCATCTCGCCCTGCCACGCCACGGTCTTGACCTGGAGCGCGTGGCGCTCGGCGGGCTCGAAGACGCCGTCCATCTTGAGATCGATGCGCAGGGTCTCGCGCTTCGCCGGCGTCGTCTCGGGCTTCGGGACGGCCTTCGCGGTCGCCTCGGGTTTCGGGCCCTCGTCCTGGGGCGCGGGCGATCCGCCGACCAGGAGGGCGCCCAGCGCCGTGCACAGGACGAGACCGGGGAGCTTCATCGGGCCTCCGTTGATGGGCGGTCCGCCCTCCGCGGCCGGCGGTCAGCCGGTCACGGGGTGGCGGGCGGCTTCAGTTTCTTCGTGAATTCCAGCCAGTCCTTCTCGAGTTTTTCCGTTTTTCCCTGGAAGACCAGGTCGTACGCCTGGCGCTGCGTCTTCCCCCCCACCAGCTCGTCGAAGTACCGCTCGATGAGGCCCCGGTGGACGCCGCCCAGGTACTCGTAGAAAAAGTGCAGCATGGCCCACGCCTGCGCGTAGTGCAGGCCGATCGGGCCGCTGTAGAACTCCGAGGGAGTGTAATTCATGAGGCGCTCGAACGAGATGAAGAAATCGTTCCGCGCCATCGACTGGACGACCCCCAGCCGCCCCCGCAGCGTCCGGGCCCGCTCCTTCACGGCCTTCTTCTCCGGGTCGATCCGGACGCCGCTCATGTACTCCGCGATGCCCTCGTTCCACCAGTAGGGCGGGAACTTGAGCATGGCCGAGGCGAAGTGGTGGAAGGCCTCGTGGTAGAGCGTCTCGAGCGTCTCGTTCAGGTCGAGGTCTTCGAAGAGCACGAGCTCGTTGTTCGCCGGATCGAAAAAGCCGAGCGCGTTCTCGTGGCGGTTCGTCGAGCAGAGCTCCGAGTAGGTGTAGAACGCCTCTTTCGTGTTGAAGATGGCGATCCTCGGCTTGGGCCGGGGGTCGTCCCGGTACCACTTCTTGAAGACGTCGAGGTAGGTGCCGCGGACGATCTCGAGCTGGTCCGCGTACCACGTCGCGCGGTCCTGGCTGATGTCCGTGACGATGCGGTAGTGGTTCGACTCCACCTCGAAGATGCACCCCAGGTCGCGCGGGCCGCGGGTCTGGATCTTGACCCAGCGCCGGAGCTGGAGCACCTGGTCCGCGTCGGAGCCCAGCTTCTCGGCCACCCGCAGGTCGCGGTCCGACTCGGCCCCGGCCGTCTTGTCGACCGCGAACCGCATCTGGGCCTGGAGGATCAGGGCGTTGGGATAGTCGGGTCGGAGGGCCAGGGCCTGGCGCACCTGGTCGAGAGCCTTGTCGAACTCGCGGGCGTGCTGCCACGCGACGGCCGTTTGATAGCGGGCCTCGTAGAAATCGGGGAAGAGCGCGATCGCCTTGGCAAACTTGTCGCGCGCCTCGCCGAGCTCGTAGCGGTTGAGGTGGAGCATCCCGCGCAGGTACCACAGCGACGGGAAGCCGCCGTGCTTCTCGATCCAGCCCTCGAGGAACTCCTGGAGCTCCTTCCCCCCGTGCTTCTCCTCGTCCCAGTGGCGGCCCGCGACGGCCGCCTTGACCTCGTCGTAGTCCGGCAGCTCCTGGACGGACAGGAATTCGATGAGCAGGAGGTCGGCGCTGAGGCCCTCGCGTCCGCCGCCGAGGATCAGGTTCGCCAGCTGCTTGCCGGTCAGCTCGCGGACCTCGCCGAGCTCCTTGTTGACGCTCCGGCGCGCCGCCATCTCGACCGTGCCGACCTTCTTCTTGAGGTAGTCGGGGTTGACCTGCCCCGAGACGGCCAGCCCTTTCGCGAGGACCGCCTTGCCCGACGCGACGCCGATCTGGACGAGGCCCCGCGTCTCCCCTTCGCCGGCCGCGTCCTCGTAGGTGAACGCCGGCTGGCCGGCGATCGCGACGACGATCTTCCGCTTCCTCACCGTGACGCGGAACTTCTGCTCCCCCTTGAGCGCCGCCTTGGCGTTGTTCGAGAGCTCCTTGGCGCCGAGGAACGTCTTGCCCTTCTTGAGCACGGTCCCCGCCGGGCCCAGTTCGACGATGTAGAACTCGCCTTGCGGGCGCCAGTGGAAGACGACGCGCAACGCGCCCTGCACCGACGCCGTCCCCTCGATCTCGAATTCGTCCCAGAATTCCAGCTCGGTATCGCCGATCACCCACTCCCTGTGCTTCTCGGCCTCGAGGGTCAGCGTCCCGTTCTCGAGCGTGAGCCCGCCGGACCGGCCCTTGAAATCGTCGGCCTGGGCCGGGTCGGAGAAGTCGTACGCGAGCCGGAGTCCGGTGGGGCCCGTCGTCTTCAGGGCTCCCTGGAAGTGACCCTTGCCCGTCAGGAGCGGCGCGGCCGCCTCGTCGAATCCGCCGGCGAGGTTCTCGTATTCGTCGTCCAGCTTCCTCAGCCGGTGGAGCGCGGCCTGCGCCTCCTTCCACATTCTCCGGTCGACGAGGAATCGGGCGAGCGCGAGCAGGTCGTCGGCCGTCGGGTTCCGGTAGACGTGGTTCGCCACCGCGCCGATCGACTCGGGGTCGACGAGGCTCCAGGGGATGTTCACCGCTTCGCTTTCGGAGGCCTTGAGGCGGAGCTCGTCGGACGTGAATCCGGTGATGAGGGCCTGCTTGTAGAACTGGTTCGAGGTGAGCTTGATGTCGGCCCGGAAGTTCGCGAACCGTTTCTCAAAGGCTTCCGTTTCCTTCTTTTCGCGCTCCAGGTCCTGCTCGACGCTCTTGCGCGCGTCCCCGACCCGGGTGGCGCCCTCCTCGCGCTGCTTCCGGGCCGCTTCCGCCATCTCGGCCTTCTTCGCCTCGACGGGATCCTGCTTCGGCTTCTTCGGCGGCGGCGGAGGTTCGGGGACCGGTGCGGGGAGGGCAGGCGCCGTCGGCGGAGGAGTTGGCGCCTGGGGGACGATCCTCGGCGGCGGCTTACTTTCGACGACCGGTTCCGGCGCCGGGGGTTTCTTTCCGGGGACGAGCGCGATGGTCGCGGAGATCGCGGCGATCACACCCGCGACGACGGCGATCCATCGGCCCTTGCCGGGGTCCGGGGCGGCGGTCCGTTGAGGAATCGGGCCCGGGGGGAGGGGACGCATCGGTCCGGTTGTGGGCGGCCGCCTCGGAAGGGGCCCGCTCCCGGGGCGCCGCGGGCGTGGGGTGTTCATCGCAGACTACTCCTCTTCGCCTCCATCAGTGGAGGGGTGGTGTCGGGCCCTGGCGCGACGTCCCGCGCGGGCCTTCGATGCGCTCGCCTTGGCGGCCTCCGCGAGCCGCGCCGAGGTCCCGGGACTGTTCTTCATTTCGATCCGGTCGACGAGCTCCCGCAACGCGAGGAAGCGGTTGACGGCCCGCTTGCGGTCGCGCTGGCAGCGGACGACGATCCCCGCGAACCGGAGCTGGACGCAATTCGCGGTCTTGTTGATCTTCTGGCCGCCCTTGCCGCCGCCGCGGACGAACTTCTCCTCGATCGCCTTGGGATCGATCCCGAGCCGGGCCATCCGGGCCCGGAGTTCCTTCAGTTTTGACGGCGACACCGCCAAATCACCGGCCAGATTCACACCGGAAGTATCGTGAATCGGACGCGGGCCTTCAAGCTTGCGAGGTGATACGCGGGAACGTGACGAGCATCGAGTTTCCGGTGCCGGATACGGGAATCTGGAAACCGGGAGCTTTGTTCTGGTAGTGTCCTGTCGCTCAACCATCACCCATGCCTACCGCGCGGTGCGAGTCCTGCAAGTCCTCGTTCGAAACCGAGGGCACAACCGCCGTCTGCCCCGTGTGCGGCCAGCCCGCGGAGGTGGATCTCTCCATCCGCGTGCTGTGCTCCTGCGGGACGACCCTCAAGGCGCCGCCGAAGATGCGCGGCCGCGTCATCGCCTGCCCGCGGTGCACGCGCCCGGTGCCGATTCCCCGCGGCGACGAGGCCGAGCAGGAGAAAACCACGGTCCAGGTGGGGCACAAGACGCGCTGGATCTTCGCGATCGCGCTCCTGCCCATCTTCGTGGCCCTCCAGGGCGACAGCGACGATCCCCGCCGGCGCGTCAACCAGACGCTGCAGAACCGCAAGATCGACGCCGGCTCCGAGCGGACGCTGTCGAAACGGGTGGGCCTGATCCCGGGCGGACGCGCGGAGAAGGCGGCGCTGCCGCAGGACTCCCCGATGCCCTACGTCTACGGCGCGGCCGGCCTCGTCCTGGTCCTGGGATTCGTTCTTCTCTCCTTCGGCACGCCGACGCTGAAAACGCGCGAGACCGCGCTCGCCGTCATCGTGATGGCGCTCGCGGGACTGTCGTTGGGAATCCTGGTGAAGCTGTTCCTGCCGGCGCCGGGGGAGGCGGACTCCGTGGCGCGGCTTCTCGGCGTGGCGCTCCTGGGAGGAGCGGGGGCGGAGCTGCTCAAGACGTCGTGGCTCGTCCTGCACCGCGGGAGACTGACGCGACGCGCCCTGCTGCTGCTCGGCCTCTCGGCCGGGGCGGGCTTCGGCGCGACCTTCGCCATGGAATCGGCCCACGCCCTGTCGGGCGTCGCGCTGCCCCGGTTCTATTGGATGGAGTTCGTGTCGCTCATCGCGCTCCAGTCGGTGTGGTCCGGCATCGCGGCGCTTTTCCTGTCGCGGCGCGGCAAGAATCCCGGCACGTTCGGCGCGCAACTCTTCGGCGCGGCGATGGTCTCGATGGCCCTCGGCGCCGCGTTCACGTTCCTGCACCGCTCGGAGCTGTACCTCGGCTCGCTCATCGTGGGCCTCGGCTCGTTCGTCCTCCTCCACGCGCTCCACTACTGGACGGAGGAGACGGAGCAGGAAGCGGTGGCGGGGGAGACGATCCGGGTGTAGTTCAGCGCTCAGCTTTCAGGGGTCAGGAGACAGGTCCCGAAGCCTTCAGCGGTCAGTCCTCAGTTGCGATCAGGAATCAGCCTTCAGTGTTCAGCCTCTGAAAACTGTCAGCTCCCCCCGGCTTTGGCTTCGTTGCTGTCCGCTGAGAACTTCTGAACCTGAATCCTGAGACCTGACTCCTGAGCGCTGGCCCTACTTCCCCGTAGCGACTTTTGGCAGCGGTTTCGTGGCTCTTCGCAGGAAGAGGATCGCGAACGCCGTGTCGGCCGCCGCGCCCCCCACCGACTCCATCCCGCTCTTCTCCGAGAGCCAGAACCCGTGCTTCTGGTCCTGCGCCTTCAGCAGGTGATCGACCCCTTCCGAGTACCACCAGTGGTCGCCCAACTTCTCGGTGCCGCCGAGGATGCCCGCGCGCTCGACGCCATAGAGCCAATAGTGGTGCCACTGGTACGACCGCTCGTAGCCGGGATTCTCCGTGAGGACGAGGTTGGAGCCCATCCACTCGAGCGCTTTCTTGATGGGCTTGTGATTCTCGGTGTCCTGCCGGAGGAGGTGGCGGAAGATGATGAGCGACGCCACGCCGCCCGCGGTCATCGACCCGTGCGACGGATCGCCCACCTGGCCCTGGTCGCTGTATCCCCAGCCCCCGTCCTTGCCCTGGTTCTTCTCCCACCACTTCGCGCCCAGCGTGTAGACCTCGTCGGGCAGGAGGATCCCGGCGTTGGCGCAGGCGCGGAGTCCGAGCGCCGCATACTGCGCGTTCGAGTTGTCGCCCTTGGGGGGCCCCGACGCCCGCTTCGCGATCTTGATCGACGCCACGGTCCCCACGCCCCCGTCCTTCGGGGGTCCCTTGGGTAGCGTGTCCGGGTACTTGATCGGCTTCCCGTAGCTCCACTGGCCGTTCGCGCACTGGTTGTCCACGAGGAACTGCGCGCACTGGGCGAGCCGCCACTGGTACTTCACCTTGTCGATGGCCTCGAGCGCGAGCGCGGTCAGCGACGCCTGGTACGTGTTGCGGAGTTCCTGGGTCGCCGCCTCCTCGAGGGCCGCGACGTACGCGCGATGCTGCTTGTAGTCCACGCCGACGTGCGCGAGCGCGTAGAGGATCAGCTCGTCCCTCCCCCACCGGAGCTTCTCCGCGAACTTCCCCTCGATCGGGCGGGCCAGCTCGCCGACGAGGAAGAGTCCGCCGCGCTCCACGGCGTAGTCGATCGCGCGCTGGTTGACCTTGGGCGGTTCCTGGATGAGCAGCACGACCGCGACGAGGGTGGCGATCATGACTCTACTCAAAGACTTCAGACCTCAGACTTCGGACTTCAGATCTTGATTTGCACTTCCGCACGGCAGCACTTACTCCTTGCGCCCCGCTTCGAACTCCAGGAGCTGGTCGAGCTTCGACCGGAGGGCGCCCACGGCTTCGAGCGCCGCGGGCCGGTCCGCGCCGAGCAGGACGAGGAGCTCGCGCACGTGGTCGTCCCGCATCAGCAGGACTTCGAACATGATCGTCGCGTCGGCGCCGCCGTTGACCGGCGGGCTCGCCGCGAAGTACTCGTCGACGAGCGACTTGACCTCGGGCGCGTGGCGCGCCCAGTCGGGCTTGCTGTTCTCGATGAGCCGCTGCATCGCGTCCCACGCGGGGGCGAGCATCGTCGCGCGCTCGTGGTCCTTGAGGCGCGCGCCCTGGAGGAGGAACTCGCGCGCCTCCTTCTCGTGCAGGAAGATGGCGCGGCCGACTTCCCACGGCTGGGCCTTCGACTTGAGGTCGGGGAAGATCTCGCGCGCGACGGCCGCGAGGTTGAGCGCGTCGAGCTGCGTCCCGAGCTCCTCGAGGACCTTGATCTCCTCCGCGGGGGGGACGATGACGATCGGGATCGGGGCGTTCGCGTCCTCGGCCTCCGCCGCCGCCTCCTCCACCGCATCCTCGCGCCGCTGGGCGGAGGTCTCCTGGATCTGCGCCTCGAGCTCCCGGGCGTGCGCGGCATCCTCGGCCTGCTTCTTCTCGAGGGCCTTGCGGCGCTTCTCCCGCATCTCCTCGAGGCCGCCGCGAACGAGGCCGTCGAGCGCGTCGGAGAGGAACCGGCGGGGCTCGACCGACCGGCAGAGCATGATCTTCTCCATCATGCCGATGATCTGCCCGGGGCGCTCGGGGGATTCCAGGACCTCGGCGAGGGCGTCGCGCGCCTCCTCGACGGAGCGGATCGCGGGGATCGTGGGGGCCATCGAGGGTGAATTATAGCCCGACGCGCCGGACTTGCACGCCTAGATCCCGAGTTCGCGCGCGAGTTCCGGCCGGTCGAACCCGACGACGACCTTGTCCCCGATGACGACGACGGGAGCCGTCGCCGCCCCCTGGGTCAGGGTCGCGAGCTCGTCCGCCGCGACGGCATCCCGGAGGATGTCCTTTTCCTCGAACGGGACGCCCTTCTGCGACAGGTACTCCTTCACGGCCTGGCAGGTGGCGCATCCGGTGCGGGTATAGACGGTCACGACGGCCGGGGCGCCGTCCTCGGTGAGCTTCTCAATCACGGTCCTTCTCCTTCAAAGGCGAAGATCCCCGGGCCGGGATTTCGTTACGGGAAACGGGCTTGGAGGTTGAAGCGATCTTGGGTACAATAGGGGCGTGCCAGCCTCGAACTTTTACACCGTCAACCAGGTTGCGAGCATCGCGGAGCTCTCCGAGGGCGACGTCCTCCGGTACATCAAGTCGGGCGAGCTCCGGGCGAACTTCAACCAGGGCAACATGAGCTACCTCGTCCTCCAGGACGACCTGCTCTCGTTCCTGCGGGAGAAGCGGCTCACCGACCAGATCCAGAAGATCATGCAGCACAAGGTGCTGGTCGTGGACCGCGACACGAACACGACCTTCATCCTGAAGTCCGAACTGGAGCGCAGCGGCCGGGTGCAGGTGAAGGTGGCCACGTCGACCCGCGACATCGAGCTGTCGCTCGACGCGAACGTCCCGGACATCATGACGATGCACTTCGGCGTGACGCAGCGCTCGCAGGACAACCTCGAGGGGGTCCTCAAGCGGTGCCGGATGACCCGGCCCACGAAGCTCGTCCTCTACCACGAGGCGCCCGAGCAGATGATCCCGACGATGCCCGACGTGCAGAAGATCGTGACCGGACTCCATGTCGACGCGGTCGTCAGCGTCTCCCGCGGCTACCGCCCGCTCGTGAACAAGATCGAGGAGATCCTGGGCGTCGAGAAGACGCA